>JAOZPY010000018.1 GCA_029932495.1 Desulfobacterales bacterium | reverse complement strand
ACGAATTCGGACTGGTCCCTGACGCACAAGGTTTTGTGAGGATTAAAGACCTGCTTAAAGCTATTTGCGAAGAAGACGGTTTTAAGTATGTACGCCGTGGCCACCTCGATGAACTCCGGCTCAGCCTGGGCAGCCCCGTTTTTGAAATATCCGACAATCACATCCGGGCCATTGATCGGCGGCATCTTCCCGAAAGCACTCCGGCCATCGATCTTCCCAAGCTGCTTTATACCTGTGTGCGCCGCAAAGCCTATCCGCATGTCAGTAAAAAAGGCATATCGCCCACGTGGCATTCCCACGTTGTCTTATCATCTGACCGCCAACTGGCCCAGCGTATGGGAAAGCGTATTGATTCGTCAGCAGTTGAGCTGACAGTGCAGGTGGCCCACTGCCGGGACAGGGGCGTAATCTTTCGGCAGGCCGGCCAAAACCTTTTTCTGACTGAATTGGTCCCAGCCGGCTGCTTTAGCGGCCCGCCGCTGCCAAAAGAAAAACACGTGCCGGCTGTCACCGAACACCCGGCTTATGCCGAACATCGTCCATCGCCTGGGAGTTTCTTCATTGACCTGGAAAAAAAGCTTGGTCCCGGGGACAAATCAAAAAAAAAGGATAAAAAAACCAAGCCCCGGCGGAAGCGGCCTCCCTGGCGGCGCTGAAAAAATGGGCGGCCGGCATGCATTAAAATATTGACAATGAATAACAAAGCTGATACCAACCTTTCCCGGCAACAGGAGCCTTCGGATTTCATGGGCCGTTAGCTCAACTAGGCAGAGCACCTGACTCTTAATCAGTAGGTTGAAGGTTCGATTCCTTCACGGCCCACCATTAAAAACACACGCTTTCGGGCAGTTGTGCCTGAAAGCGTTTTTATTTGACCCTGCGCCCGGTTTTAAAAAATATTGATTGCATCACTGCAATGAGTGTTGAATGCGTAAAATCGCCGGGCATTATTGATAGTGAAAATTCAACTTGACAGTTAAAATTTAATAATGATATAAATAAAAATTTTAATAACCATCACATCAACCCTATCCGATCCTTGCTCTGGGCACAACCAGGGCTTTAACAGCCGAAAGGAGGATAAATGCGAAGGTACGAAACTTTTGTCATCATTGATCCGGACATTCCCCAGGATGAGCGCGAAGCGCTGATTGAACGGGTCAAAGAATTGATCTCCCAGATGGACGGGATGCTGATCCTCGTCGACGAGTGGGGGGATCGCAAACTCGCCTATGAAATCAAGAAAAAAGCGCGCGGCTATTATGTGCGCTTTGACTATTGCGGCTCAGCCCCCCTGGTCAATGAAATCGAACGCTTTTTCCGCATCGATGATCGAGCTCTCAAATACATGACTGTCCTGTTGGAAAAAGAAGCCGACCTGGAAAAAATAAAGGAAGAAATGGCGGCTGAAAAACGCAAACAGGAACTTGCCAATGCCCCGCCTCCGGAACCCGAACCGCAACACGAATCGACCGAAGTTGAAAGTGCTCCGGCCGTTGCGGAGCAAACACCGGAACAACCACAGGACGCCGGGGTAGAACCTGAAGCAACTGCAGTTGAACCGGCGGAAAAAACGCCTGCAGATACGGAAAAAACACCGGCGGCGACGAATGAGACAGCGGCTGATGGGGCAGCAGAAACGCAAACAGATGCCCAGGAGCCTGCAGTAGAAACAACCCCATCGAAAAGTCAGCAGGAGGGATAAAAATGGCCGCACCTTCTAGAAACCAGGGACACAACCGTCGACCCCGAAGAAAAAAGAGAGTTTATCACCGTCGGAAAGTCTGCCGCTTCTGTGCCGATTCGACTCTGGCCATCAATTACAAGGATCCAAGATCCTTAAGATACTTTATCACCGAGCGTGGCAAGATTATTCCCCGGCGCCTGTCCGGTTGCTGTGCCAAACACCAGCGGGCCCTGACCCGGGCGATCAAGCGGGCCCGAACAATTGCCCTTCTGCCCTATGTTGGATCCGTCGATTTGCGATAACGCAAAACTTTCAGCTTTACGGCAATAGAGGGATTTTTTTAACCGTCTCTCGGCACGGCAAAAGAGAAATGGCAAAGGATATTGTCAACGGTATCTTGATCACGGGCCTTATTTTTTTTATCTCGGTTTTCATTCCGATCCTGGGATTCATAGGTGCACTGTTTATTCCGTTGCCAATTCTCTTCTACCGCCTAAAATTGGGCAGACAATATGGAGGGATGGTTCCTGCAATCGCCGGTCTGCTCATGGCGCTGGTCGTCGGGGAGGTGTCTCTTGATCTTTTGTTTTTCATCGAACTTCTGCTGATCGGGTTTATCCTGGGAGAATTGATCAGGCTCAACCTGTCGGTGGAAAAAACGGTGGGTATTACCGCCAGCAGCGCGCTGGGATCGGGGCTGGTGGCGCTTTTCCTTTTCAGCCTGTTTTCCGGTCAGGGAATTTATGCCATTGTGAGTCAATACGTGGCGCAAAATTTGAAGCTTACAATGGTGCTGTATCGCCAGATGGGTATGCCCCAGGAAAATATCCAGATGATTTCCCAGTCATTGGATAAAATTCAAGCGGTCCTGGTCAGCATTATCCCTGCCCTGGTAACCATGTCCACCCTGGTGGTGATCTGGTTCAACCTTTTGCTGGCAATGCCGCTGCTGAAAAAAAAGTTCCTGTTTTACCCGGATTTCGGCCCGCTCAACCGCTGGAAAACTCCGGAGCATCTTGTATGGAGCGTTATTGGCTGTGCGGCTGCGCTGTTTGTGCCGTCTTTGACGATCAGGTTGATTGCCTTAAACGGCCTGTTAATTTTAATGACGCTGTATTTTTTCCAGGGAATTGCCATTGTGTCGTTTTATTTTGAAATAAAACGGTTTCCCCGGATCATTCGTATTTTTCTCTATACGCTGATTGGTATTCAACAGCTGGTTTTGCTGGCCGTCATCGGGCTGGGCTTTTTTGACCTGTGGGCAAATTTCCGCAAGCTCGGCCGGCCGGCCGATCCTGCTTAAAACAGAGCCCATCACCCGGGGCAATTCCCGGGTTTTAAGGAAACGGAGGTTTTTCACATGAAAATAATTCTAAAGGAAACGATCGACTCTCTGGGCATTATCGGCAGCGAGGTAACCGTTGCAAACGGGTATGCTCGCAACTACCTGTTGCCCCAGGACAAGGCCGTTAAGGCCACCCCTCAAAATCGGCGTCAAATGGAACAGGAACGGGCCAAATTTGAGGTCCAGATCGCCAAAGAGCGCAAGGTGGCCGAAGAGATGGCGCAAAAACTCGAAGGGGTCTCCTGCACGATCGCCGCCAAAGTCAGCGAGGAAGACCGGCTGTACGGATCGGTCAGCCTCAGGGACATTATCGAAGCGTTGGCCGCCCAGGATATTGCCGTGGAAAAACGAATGATTATGCTTCGTGAACCGATCAAGTCTCTGGGCACTTATAAAATACCCATCCGGGTCTACAAGGAAGTCGAGCCCGAAATAACCGTCGAAATTGTACCCGAGTAATGGCTGTTAATGTCCTGCCTGGCTGCCAGGCAATTGCCGCATAGGGCCTTTTTTAAAGTACCCCACAAGCAATGGGGAAGCCGTAATATCTCCGAGCGTGAAAACCAATGGCTGAACGTGCCGTGCCATCGCAAAAAGACAGCGCACATTACAATCTTCCTCCCCAGAACATCGAAGCCGAGGAATCTTTGATCAGTGCGATTCTGGTCGATAACAACACCCTGCTGGATGTTATCGAAATCCTGGAACCCGGCGATTTTTACCGCACGGCGCACCAGAAGATATATGCCGCCATCATTGATCTTTTTGACAAAAGCGAACCGGCGGATCTTGTTACCCTGGCCAACCGCATGAAGGAAAAAGGGCAGCTCGAAGAAATCGGCGGAGCGGCGTACCTGGCAAAGCTCGTCGACACGGTGCCCCTGGCAGTCAATGCCCAGCATTATGCCAGAATCATCCATGACAAGGCCACTCTGCGGCGCCTGATAGAAAAATCCAATGCCATCGTAAAACGTTGTTTTGAAGAAAAAGGCGCTGCTGATGAAGTCATTGACTATGCAGAATCGGCCATCTTTGAAATTTCGGAGAAAAAATCCCGTCAGTCCTTCTATCCTCTGAGCAAAATCATTCTCGGCAACATAGACACCCTCGAAGAAAAACAGGGCAACCGCAGCCTGGTTACCGGCATTGCTTCTGGATTTGGCCACCTGGACACCCTGACTTCGGGCTTTCAGAACTCTGATTTGATCATTCTGGCCGCCCGGCCCAGTATGGGCAAAACGGCCCTGGCACTGAATATCGCCCGTAATGCCGCTGTTGAAGCCAACGTTCCGGTCGCCATATTTTCGCTGGAAATGTCCAAGGAACAACTCTCGCTGCGCATGCTCTGTTCGGAAGCCCGGATCGACTCCTCACGCCTGCGGGGCGGATTTTTCAGCATGGAGGACTGGCGGCGGCTGACCGATGCCGCTGATGTTCTGTCCGCAGCTCCGATCTATATCGATGACTCACCGAGCATATCGGCCATGGAAATTCGTGCCAAGGCCCGCCGCTTGAAGATGGACAAAAACGTTGGCTTGATTATCATCGATTATCTGCAGCTCATGCAGGGTCGCGTCAATGCTGAGCGAAGGGATCTTGAAGTTTCCGAAATCTCCAGGGCTTTGAAGGCCCTGGCCAAGGAACTGAACCTGCCGGTCATTGCCCTGTCTCAGCTCAACCGGATGCTGGAACAGCGCACCGACAAGCGACCCCGTCTTTCGGATCTCAGGGAGTCCGGAGCCCTGGAACAGGATGCGGACGTCGTTGCGTTCATATACCGCGACGAGGTCTATAACAAGGAAGAAGATAATCCCAGCAAGGGAGTTGCCGAGATCATTCTGGCCAAGCAACGCAACGGCCCCACCGGCGATGTATATTTATCGTTTTTAAGCGCTTACACCCGCTTTGAAAACCTGGCGTCGGAAGAAGCCCTGGCCGGAAATTGAAATGCATTTGAAACACTCAATTTAGGTGAAGAAAATTTATGGAAATACCGCCGGCCTGAAAACCAGCCAGATAAAACGGCTGGGCAACTTTTATCGCCGCCGCATCCCCCCCCAATTTTTGCTGACCCCTGAGCTGGCGCGGGATATGTGCCACCTGTCGCGGGATATTCGCCGCCAGATAGCAGTGCTGATAAACCGCCAGGGGAAAATCCGCGTTGTGCTGGTGGGGGACCCCAAGAAAATCGTCATCCCCCAGATCGGCGAATATCGCGCTGCACCGGGACGTTTGAAGGGGTTGCGCTGTATTCATACCCACCTGACTGATGAACCCCTGAGCAAGGATGATCTGACTGACCTGGCGCTTTTGCGTCTGGACATAATGGCCGTGATTACCAGCACCTGCGACGGTCTGCCGCAAAAAGTGCACGCCGCACACATCATGCCGAATCGGCCTCGGCAAAAAAATTACCAACTCTTGCCGCCCATCAGTCCTTCGAGGCTGGATATCGACTGTCTGGCGCTCATCCAGGCCCTTGAAAGTGAACTGGCGCGGACAACGGGCAGCCGCCCGACTGAAATGCCCGCAGAAAGCGCTCTGCTGGTCAGCGTATCCACAGCCCCCCGGTACAGGGCCGAGCAATCACTGGCCGAACTGCAGCAACTGGCCATTTCCGGCGGCATTCAGGTTGTGGGCACTGTCATGCAGCACCGGGACAAGGCCGATCCCCGGCTGCTTATCGGGCCCGGCAAACTTCAGGAGCTGGCCATCGAGGCCCTGCAAAACGCCGCCACGGTGATTATTTTCGACCAGGAACTGAATGCTTCCCAGATCCGTGCCATCACCGATCAGATAGAGCTTAAAGTCATTGACCGCACCCAGCTGATTCTGGATATCTTTGCCCAACGCGCCCGCAGCCGTGAAGGAAAGCTCCAGGTTGAACTGGCCCAACTCAAGTACATGCTTCCCCGGCTGGTTGCCAAAAATACGGCCATGTCCCGATTGACCGGCGGCATTGGCGGCCGGGGCCCGGGAGAAACCAAGCTGGAAATCAACCGCCGTCGTGCCCGGGAACGTATCACGCGTCTGGAAAATTCATTGGGGATGGTCAGAAAACACCGCCGCCAGCAAAAGGCCCGACAGAACAGAAGGGATCTGCCCGTTATTTCCATTATCGGCTACACCAATGCCGGCAAATCCACCCTGCTCAACAGTTTAACCCGCAGCAACGTGCTGGCCGAAAAACGACTGTTCGCCACCCTGGATCCTTCCAGCCGCCGGCTGCGCTTTCCCCGGGACATCGACGTGATCATTACCGATACAGTGGGTTTTATCCGGGATCTGCCCCGGGACCTCATGGTGGCCTTCCGGGCCACCCTGGAAGAACTGGACCGGGCAAATCTGTTGCTGCACATTATCGATGTCAGCAACCCGCAATTTGAAGAGCAGATCCAGTCAGTAGAAAAAATCCTGGCAGAGCTGGATCTGGGCAATACGCCAACCCTCCGGGTACTCAACAAAGTCGATCTTATCCAACCGCAGCTTGCCGTTGAATTGTGCCGTCGGTTTAACGGCACACCGATATCAGCGCGATCAAGATCGACATTGCGACCCTTAATCGAAAAAATGGAAACCATCATAGCCGATGTCAGATTTGCGCAACATTAACCTCAACGTTGCATAAACAGCATGGCAAACACTATCCAAGCGCAGACAGTATGTAGTGGATAGCACCCGATGTGAATTCAAAGGATCGGGATTTCGAAGGACAACGGACAACAGGCAATAAGCGGCGCTAACCCGTTTCAATCAGCAGAGAGGATTTTGCGATGGATCTTGAAGTCTTTAACCAAATTGCGACCCGGGCGGCTTACAGGGGGGCCCAGGTACTGCGATCAAAATTCGGAAACATCCACGAAGTACGGGAAAAGCAAGCCCGGGAAATCGTGACCGAGGCCGATACCGAATCCGAAAAGGTGATTGTTGCAACCATTCGCGAGCACTTCCCGGACCACGCCATACTGGGGGAAGAAGGCGGGCTGCAAATGGGTTCAGCTGAATATCGCTGGATTATCGATCCTCTGGACGGAACGGTCAATTTTGCTCATCAGGTGCCCATATTTTGTATCTCCATTGCCCTGGCCCGCGGGCCGGAAGTCATACTGGGCATCATCTTGAATCCGGTAAACGGTGAACTTTTTTCCGCCCTGCGGGGCCACGGGGCAAGGCTTAACAACCGCACCATCGAGGTCTCTTCCATTGCAACCGTTGCCGACAGTCTGCTGGTCACCGGTTTCCCCTATAACATTCAGGAAGTTTTTGAACCGGTAATTGTCCGCTATGCCCGCTGTTTGAAAGAGGCCCGGGGGATGCGCCGGCTGGGTTCTGCGGCCCTTGATCTTTGCTACGTGGCCTGCGGCCGTTTTGAAGCCTTCTGGGAACAAAATCTGAAACCCTGGGACACGGCGGCCGGCGCTTTGATTGTCACCGAAGCGGGCGGGCGGGTGAGCACGTTTTCCAATCAGCCTTTTAGCGTTGAGTGCAAAGAAATTTTAGCGACAAACGGCCGGATTCATGAAGAAATGCTGGGATTGCTGGAACTTTAGCAGCACTAAAATTTTCCAGACTCCAGCTTCTGGCGAAAAAATTCAACCTGTTTTTGAACGGCGCCGCTTTTCTTCAAGCCGCGCTCAATACTGTTGATCGAATGCAGTGCAGTGGCATGGTAACGGTTGAATGACTTGCCGATGGTCTGCAGGGGGGAATCAGTATATCGCCTGGACAGGTAAATGGCCATCTGCCTGGGTCTAACGAAATTTTGCTTGCGGGAGCGCGACATGATATCTTCAATGGAGACATTGTAGTATTTGCATACCATCTTTTTAATGACTTCGATGGTGATGCGTTTGCGCTGCCGCACAATATTTTTTACTACGCTTTCAGCCAAGTTAATATCAATGGGGACCCGCAGCAGGGAAGACTTGGCGGCCACCCCGTTCAGCCCGCTTTCAAGCTGGCGGACGTCATCGGTCAACTCCCCGGCCAGATACTGGATGACATTATCGGGAATTCGATAGCCATAAAGCCGATCTTTTTTCTTCAGAATCCGAACGCGGGTCCTGAAATCGGGCGGATCAATACTAGAAATCAGCCCGCTCGATAAGCGCGAGGACAACTTGTCATTGAGTTTCGGGATATCCGACGGCAGGTAGCAGCTTGAAAAAATAATGCGCTTGCCTGCTTCAAAAAGCGCATCCAGGGTCAGCGCCAGCTCGATCTGGGTACGTTCTTTGCCGCTGAGGTAGTGCACGTCTTCAAGCAGCATCACATCGCATTTGTTGCGGTATTTGGCCTTGAACTTGTCGATGGCATCATGGCGGTAGGCCTGCACCATTTCGTTGCTGAAATCCTCAGCGGTAATATAATAAACCCTTTCCCGGGGAGAAATGGACAGTACGTGGTGCCCGACGGCCTGGGACAGGTGACTTTTGCCCATACCTGTTTTGGCCAGCAGAAACAGTGCATTTTGCTGGGAGCTCCGGCCACAGGCCAGGGCCAGAGATGCCGAATAGGCAAAATCATTGTTGCCGCCTACGACAAAACGATCAAAGGTAAAGTCCTTGCGCAAAAAACAGCCATTGGACGGGTGCATATTGTGGTTTGGCAACGGCAGTTGGGGATGATCGATCTGATCACTGACGGGGTTGTCTCCGTTGTTGGATATGGCAAAAGACAGCCGGCATTGTCGGCCCACCACCTGCTGGATCTCACTTTGCAGCATCGCAGCGAAAAGATCCTGCACACGCTTTTTGGAGAAAAAATTCGGGCAGTGCACCACCCAGTCCGTATCCTCGTTGCAACTTAATTTCAGAGGTTCGATCCACATCCTGAAACTGTGAATCGGAATGCGCTTTTTCAGCGCAGATTTTATCTTTTTGCAAACAGGGTCCATAGGATCAAATACTGCACTTCCTTTTTGCAATTAAAAATGAAATTGTGATGCCGAGGTTACTTTGTCAGTTGGTTTCTGTTATCGGAATCAAATTACCGGGGAAGGTTTCCAATCGATGCTCTCCTCCTCAAGAAAGCATGAGCCTGTTTAAGGTATTGACCCTTTGCTGTCAAACCTGAAAAACCCGATTTTGGTGTTAGCGAAGAGTTTGTTTTGAACAATTTTTATGTCTCTGTTTTTATTGATTTAACCTTTATTGCCGAAGACAACCGACCTTAAATACAACCTTTTTTGAAAAAAAGATTTTATTAAGAATTTTAAGCAGATCCACGAATTCGGGGAAGTTATCAACAATAATGTCTTCTCCCAAAATCTCTAATTTTCTCTCATTATCTTTTATTTTTAATAAAATCGGCAAAAGAATTGTTCATAACTCGGCGCCTGGAAAAACGGCAATGGCATCAGATGGTTACGAGAATTTGATTTGAAATATTTTTTTAAACCCGGTAAAAGAGAAAATTCCTTAACCCCTAAAAAGGCGATTCATGACTTTTGAAAGCATTTCCATACGCGGGGCCCGCCAGCACAATCTAAAAAATATTGACGTGACCCTGCCACGCAACCGACTGGTGGTCATCACGGGACTTTCCGGTTCCGGCAAATCGACCCTGGCCTTTGACACCCTTTATGCCGAAGGCCAGCGCCGGTACGTAGAATCCTTATCCACTTATGCCCGGCAGTTTTTAGAACGCATGGACAAGCCCGATGTCGATATGATTGAAGGGCTTTCACCGGCCATTGCCATCGAGCAGAAAACCGCCGGCCATAACCCGCGCTCTACTGTGGGAACCGTCACGGAAATATATGATTACCTGCGTCTGCTGTTTGCCAGGGTCGGAACGCCCCATTGCTACCAGTGCGGACGGCCGATTACCTCCCAGTCCATTGATCAGATGGTCGACAGCGTCATGGCCCTGCCCACAGGAGCCCGGGCGATCATTCTGGCGCCGGTGATCAGCGGCCAGAAGGGCAGCCACGAAAAGCTGTTTTTACGCTTGAAAAAGGAGGGATTTGCCCGGGTCCGGGTGGACGGCCAGATGTTCGATATTGAAACGGTGGGCAACCTGGCCAAAACAAAAAAACACGATATCGAGGTCGTCGTTGACCGGCTGGTCATTAAGGATACGATTCGCAAACGCCTTGCCGATTCCATGGAACTGGCACTGGCCCAATCCGGCGGGACCGTCACCGTCGACATTCCCGGGGAGCGGGCCCTGGTTTTCACTGAAAAGGCCATCTGCACGACCTGTGGCATCAGTTACGGCGATTTTAGCCCAGCCAGTTTTTCCTTTAATTCTCCCCAGGGGGCCTGCCCGCATTGTGACGGTCTGGGCGCAACCAACGAGCTGGACCCATCGCTGGTTGTCCCCAATCCAAAGCTTTCCCTGCGTGAAGGCGCGGTCAGTATATGGGCCAAGCGCAGCAGCATGCATTTTATCGAATTTTTAGATGCCCTGACACGCCATTACGGCACGGACATCTACACCCCATTTGAAGATTTGCCTGAAACTTTTCAAAAAGTTATCCTCCATGGTTCAGGCTCTGAGCCGATCCCCTTTTATTTTGAGCGCAACGGCCGCCGCTACACCTATCAAAAGCCCTTTGAAGGCGTCATTCCCAATCTGGCGCGTCGCTACCGTGAAACAAATTCCTACCAGGTTCGTGAAGAAATCCGGCAGTACATGAATTTTCAGATCTGCCGGGAATGCAACGGCACCAGATTAAATCGCATCGGCCGGTCAGTGCGAATCGGCGGGCTCACGATTGCCGAAATCAGTGCACTGTCGGTGGCGGCTGCCAGAGATTTTTTTATGGACCTGCGCTTTGACGACAAAAAACAAATCATCGCCCACCGAATCCTGCGCGAAGTTGTCCAGCGCTTGGGATTTTTGCAAAGTGTAGGGTTGTCCTACCTGAGCCTGGATCGCCCGGCACAGACGCTGTCCGGCGGCGAGAGCCAGCGAATCCGCCTGGCAACCCAGATCGGATCGAAGTTAACCGGTGTGCTTTACGTGCTGGATGAGCCCAGTATCGGTCTGCATCAAAAGGACAACCAGCGTCTGCTGGAAAGCCTGTTGCAGATGCGCGATCTTGGCAATACGGTTCTGGTGGTCGAACATGATGAAGAGACAATTCGGGCCGCCGATTACGTGGTGGACATGGGACCCGGGGCTGGCATCCATGGGGGACAGGTGGTGTTCGCCGGCCCGCCGCAAGAACTTTTGCACCACCCGACCTCTTTGACGGGCCAGTATCTGTCCAGACGTAAATCCATTGAAATTCCGACCCAGCGCCGTGCCGGCCATCTTCCCGGCCTGGTGGTGGAAGGTGCCGCAGCCAACAATCTTAAAAACATTACCGTCACCTTTCCCCGGGGCTGTTTAACCTGTGTCACCGGCGTTTCAGGCTCGGGCAAATCCACCCTGGTGCTTGAAACCCTCTATCCCGCCCTGCTTCAACAGCTTCATCTCGCCCGTATCACCGCCGGAGCCCATCAGCGTGTGCTGGGCACCGAGCATATTGACAAAGTCGTCAATATCGACCAGTCGCCTATCGGCAAAACCCCCCGTTCCAATCCCGGCACCTATACAGGACTTTTTTCATTTATCCGGGAACTGTTCTCCCGCACACCGGAAGCCCGCATGCGCGGATACAAGCCGGGTCGTTTCAGTTTCAATGTCAAGGGCGGACGCTGCGAGGCGTGCCAGGGGGACGGCATCGTTAAAATCGAAATGCATTTTTTACCCGATGTATACGTCACCTGCGACGTGTGCCATGGAAAACGCTATAACCGGGAAACACTCGAAATCCGCTACAAGGGCAAAAACATCCACGAGGTCCTTGCTCTGACCGTCAACCAGGCAGTGGCTTTTTTTTCGCGTCTGGAAAAAATCCGCTCAAAACTGGAAACCCTGGTGGAGGTGGGGCTGGGATACATTCAGCTGGGGCAGCCGGCCACGACCCTGTCCGGCGGTGAAGCCCAACGGGTCAAATTGTCACGCGAGCTGAGTAAAAAAGCCACCGGCCGGACCCTTTACATCCTGGATGAGCCGACCACCGGGCTGCATACCGATGACATCCGCAAACTGCTCAGCGTTCTCAACCAGCTGGTGGACGCCGGCAACACGGTGATCGTCATCGAGCACAACATGGATGTGATCAAAACCGCCGATTATATTATCGACCTGGGACCGGAAGGAGGTGATGAGGGCGGTCAGGTCATCGCCTGCGGCAGCCCGGAACAGATCGCCGCCGTACCCGGATCTTACACCGGTGAAGTTTTGCAAAAAATCCTGAAAAAAATATAGACATTTGCTCATCTTGCCCTCGGCGGATCACCCGGGCCGGCACTCAGAAGGTTTCCGTATTGTAAAACTCCCCGAAAATCTCTTCATCGGAAGGCCGGTCTTCCGGAATCGGCCGGCTGACCCAGGTGGTGTTCATGTAATGTTTCAGCGAAATATTTTCGCTGGTCACATTGCCGCCCCAGGTGCCGCAACCCAGACTCGAGGTCATGGGCATCCCGTTGGTAAACGATCCGGCATTGGCTTTGGATTGGGGCTGGCGGACCATCATACGGCTGACCGGTGCGATTAACGCCAGCTGATCAATGTGATCGTCATTAAAGGAATAGATGCCACAGGAATGCCCCTTGCCGCCAACTTCATAGATCTGCCTGACCATTTCCAGGGCCGAAGCAAAGCCGGAATACTTATAAATCGCCATGACCACACAAAGCTTCTCGCTGGAAAACAGATGCTCTTTTCCGATTTTTTCCTGTTCGACGATAATAAACCTTCTGTCCGCGGGAATTTCAAATCCCGCAATTTTTGCGATACGACCGGCGGGCTGGGCGATTGTATCAATGGTTCGGTGCCCGGCCGAATCCCACAGGGCCGCTTCCAGCAGTTTCTTTTCCTCTTCCGAGGCCAGATAGCCGCCTTCTTGCTGGAGTTGCTCCAGCATTTTTTCATAAATTGACGCCTCAACAATCAGATTACCGTCAGCCGAACAGCCGGAGCCGAAATCCGACGTTTTGCTGATACGCGTGTTCCGGGCGGCTTCCGCAACATCCGCGGTTTCGTCAATGACGATGGTCGAATTGCCGGGGCCGACGCCGTAGGCGGGTTTGCCGGAGCTATAGGCGGCCCTGACCATTGCAGCGCCCCCGGTAGCGATGGTCAGATCACAGATGGACATCAAATACTGCGAGAGGGGAATGCTCGGCCTATCGATACACTGATATAGATCTTCAGGCGCACCAAGCTTTTTTAATGCTTTTCGCATGACGTTCACGGTTTCCGCACTTGTCTTTTTACTTCTGGGATGGGGGGCGAAAATAATCGCATTTTTGGCCTTGACGGCATAAATGCCGTTGCCGGGCGGTGTCAATGCAGGATTGGTCGTGGGAACCAGGCAGGCAATCACTCCCACCGGTTTGGCATATTTGACGATGCCTTTTTCGGGTATTTCTTCGATAACCCCCATACTCTTCTGCCGCAGGGCGTCTCTGAGGATCCCGATAATCTTAAAGCGTTTGCCCGGTCTTCCCTGCCGGTCTCCCAGTCCGCTTTCGTCCACTCCCATCTGGGCCAAGCGGGTGAATGTCTTCTCATTGGCCGTGGCCCAGCCGACAGCCTGGCACAATCGATCCACCATCGCCTGATCATAATTTTCAATGGTCTTCATTGCCGCGCGAGCCCTGGCCAAAAGCTCGTCTGCATATTGTTTTTCTTCATTCGTAATTGCCCTGGGCATTTTCCCTCCTCGGTTGCTATTCTGATAAGTAATACCGCTCTCTTCTGCGGCTCCTCCGGCCTCTGGCGTTCCTGCGTGCTAGGGCAAGCGTTGCTCAGGTACTCACATGGCCTACATTCTTGCCGGGGGAGTAAATATCCAAAATGTTCCAGTGCCCCCCTGTCGGGACTGGATTGTTAATCATTGCGACATCAATGACAACGGGCTTGTTAGCCTTGATGGCATTTTCAAAAGCAGGTTTGAACTGCTGTGCGGATTCAATTTTTATACCTTCCACACCGTAAGCACGGGCAATGGCGGCATAGTCCGGGGAGGTGGATACGCCGTTCTTTTCGAAAACGGTGCCATGGGTGGTGTTGTAATGGGCCTTCTGAAGGCCTGCGATGGTTCCATATGAGTCATTGTTCATGATGACCCATACAACGGCCACTTCATCGTGATAAGCGGTTGCCAGCAGGGAGGGATTTTGTCCAAAACCGCCATCTCCGATCAGGGCGACAACCACCCGTTCGGGTTGCGCAATCTTGGCGCCAATGGCTGCGGCGCCGCCAAATCCCATGGTCGCATATCCCCCGGGAACCTGAATGCTGCCAGGCACATAAATCGGAAATTGCTGACCAACCCCGTTTTTATTCCAGCCGACATCGGTTGTAATAATCGCATCCCGTGGCAACACCTCGCGAACTTCGGCCAGGATCCGCTCGGGCATCATCGGAAAAGCGTCGCTGCGCTCCATCTCCTCATTCTGTTTTTTAAATTCTTTGCGGTAAGCCGCAATCTCCCGGGACATTTCTTCGCGTTGAATACCTTCGGGATAAAGTTCTTTTGCCGCCCGCAGCATAACTGCGAGGGATTGCTTCAAATCGGCAACAACCCCGATCTTCACGGGATAATTACGCCCAATCTCGCCGGGCTCAATATCAATTTGAATCAGCTTTGTCGGCGGGATGCGAAAGGTGTATTGCGGATACCAGGAACTGCAATCAGCTTCCTTGAAACGCGTTCCCAGCCCCAGGATCAGGTCCGCCTGGCGGCAGGCGTCATTAATATAGCGGGTCCCCCAAAACCCGGTCATCCCTAAAGTAAAGGGATGATCGTCCGGAAGTGCGCCTTTGCCCATTATGCTGTGGGCAACCGGAATATTCAGATGATCAACAAAATTTTTCAGCTCTGCAGCGGCATCAGCCAGCAGGATGCCGCCACCAGCATAAATAACCGGCTTCTTTGCTTGCGCAACCTGGTGTACGATCTCGGCGGCAGTTTCATTATCCATGGATGGTTTATGAAGTGCCCGGGTATTGAGTTTTACCCGTTCAAACAAAGAAACGTCCACTTTTCTTGAAAAAATATCCATCGGCACATCGACCAGCACCGGCCCGGGTTGCCCGCTTTCCGCCAACTGGAACGCTTTTTCAATAATTTCGGCAAACAGCTCCGGTCGCTCCACACGCCAGGCCCGTTTTACAAAAGGTCGGTAAATTTCAAACTGCGAACCGTCCGCATGCAGATTGACTTCCTGGTGGGGATGCTTGCCGTAATAATGACTGGGAATATCCCCGGCAATGACAACAATCGGCGTGCAGTCCAGTGATGCATTGGCAATGCCCGTTGCGGCATTGGTCAAACCGGGTCCCAAATGGGTCAAGACCACTGATGTTTGATGCCTGGCCCGGGCGTAACCGTCTGCTGCATGGGCAGCGATCTGTTCATGGCGGACATTGATAAACTCGATAGAACTTTTCTCCAGGGCCGACAGAACGGCGATGTTCGTATGTCCACATAGTCCGAAAATATGGGCAACGCCCCGATCTTCCAGGTACTTGACGAGTTGATGGGCAACCAGATCTTCCATACCAACCTCTCTTCCTCTTGCATATTGTTTTGAATGCCAGCTACTTTTACTGATAACGACATTATTATTTCGCCATAAATTCACCGCCCGGTGGCTGCGCTCATCCGCTTCGCCAAGGGTGCCGAGATGTTTGTTTTAAGAATCACAACCTTTGCGTCCTGCGCGGCGAATCTTTTTAAAATGGACTCTTTTTCAATCTATATTTTGTGCCACCTGCCGGGAAGTCAAGTTTCCCGGGATTTTTTACGCTTAAAAAATTGTAAAAACAACGTCCACAGGCGCGTCTGGCTGATCAGCATGAATATGGCTGCAAGGGTTAAAACCAACGATATGGGATTGGTCACCAGATCAAGCAGAAACGCCAGGAAATTATTTTGATTCGCCATTACCGCCTGGCGGTAAGATTCATCCATTAAGGGCCCCAGGATAACCCCCAGGATAATCGGCCCCACCTGGAAACCATACATTTTCAAAAAATAGCCGAAAATACCAAATCCCAGCATCCAGTAAACATCCATGACACTGTTTTTGATGGCAAATGTTCCGACCACCGACAGAACGATAATCGCCGGAATCAGAATGCCTTTGCGCAATTCCACCATTTTCGTAAATATGCGGATTCCGGTCAGTCCGAAGATCAGCAAAAAAATATTCGACAGGACCAGATTGCCAACCGTAAACCAGAAAAGATGGGGGGTTTCAATCATCAGCATCGGGCCTGGCTTGAGACCGTGAATAAACAGGGCACCGATGAATACCGCCGTCACCGCATCACCCGGTATGCCGAGGGTGAGCATGGGAATATAGGCACCACCAATAGCGGCATTGTTGGCCGACTCCGGGGCAATCAGGCCTTCATAGGCTCCCTGGCCGAAAGGACGCGAGGGTTTTTTGACGGTTCGTTTGGCATGATCATAGGCCAGCAGTGCAGCGATATCACCACCGGTTCCGGGCAGTGCGCCGATAG
>JAOZPY010000287.1 GCA_029932495.1 Desulfobacterales bacterium | reverse complement strand
AAATATTTAACGGCACCGCCCGGTCCCGGGACAATCTGGTGTGTATCGGCGAAGATGGCCGCAGCCAGCCATTGAAAGTTTCGAAGCTGCAGGTTTACGAAGGCATGCAGGTCAAGGACGTTGGCGAAGTTCAGCCCGGGGATATCGTGGTGCTGGCCGGCATTGACGATGTCAAGATTGGTGATACCATCTGCAACCAGGGCAATGCCCGGCCCCTGCCGCGCATCCGGGTCGATGAACCCACGGTGTCCATGACTTTCAGCATCAACAACTCGCCGTTCGGCGGTCGGGAGGGAAAATACGTTCAGTCCAGCCGGCTGCGGCAGCGGCTGTTGAAAGAAACCCTCGTCAACGTGGCAATCGAGGTGGAAAAAACCGATGAACGGGACAGTATTCTGGTCAAGGGCCGGGGCGAGTTTCAGCTGGCGATTCTGATTGAAACCATGCGCCGGGAAGGCTATGAATTTTGTGTGGGAAGACCCGAGGTCATTTACCGCTTTGAAAACGGCCATAGACTTGAGCCCATGGAGCGGCTGCTGGTGGACTGCGAAGAGCGTTTTCTCGGTGTGGTGACCGAAAAGCTTTCACTGCGCAAAGCGAAGATGACCAACATGGTCAACAACGGCAGCGGCCGGGTGCGAATTGAATTTTTAGTGCCGGCCCGCACGCTGATCGGTTACCGTGATGAGTTTCTCACCGACACCCGGGGCACCGGCATCATGTATTCATTGTTTGACGGTTATGCGCCGTTTCGGGGGGAGTGTCCCAGCCGGTTTACCGGCTCCATTGTGGCGGACCGCACCGGCACTGCTGTTGCTTATGCACTGTTTAACCTGGAGCCTAGAGGCCGGCTTTTTGTGGTTCCCGGCACTCCGGTGTATGAAGGCATGGTGGTCGGCGAACACAACCGGGCCCAGGATATCAATGTGAATCCCTGCAAGGAAAAAAAGCTGACCAATATGCGTGCAGCCGGAAAAGATGACAATATCACCTTGGCGCCCATCAAGGCGCTCACCCTGGAACAGGCCATCAGTTTTATCCGGGATGATGAGTTGGTGGAGGTCACCCCCCAATCCATCCGCATGCGCAAGGCCGTGCTGTCTGCCCAGCAACGCCACCTGTTGCGCGGTGCCCGGGAGAAAATGAAACGGGCCGGCTAATCAAAATTATTGGGCGGAGACTTCAAAGCCGGGCATGATACCCCCCACCAGGGGTTCGTAAATTCGGTATTCGGTTTTTTTATCCAGTATGGCATCAATGCGGTTTTGGAGCGCCTGGCGTTCATCGCTGTTCAGCCAGCGGTTCCAGTCCTCAACGCTGTTCCACGTGCTGATAACCAGGTATTCACCTTCATGATCGATGCAGCGCAGCGTCTCACCGGATATGTAACCGGACTGAACGGTTGCCCGGGAGCGTAATTTAACGAGCAGCGGTATCAGATCTTTGGCCTTTTCTTGTCCCTCAAACATACGTCGAATGATAACTTCAATAGCCATTTTTGGCCTCCCTTTATTAAAGAATTTTGCAAACCTGAAACTTTCTTAGCACATAAATTGGTGATTTCTCAATATCCTTAAATCGATTTGCGGTTGCCATTTTAGCGCAGAAGCGGATCGAAAATGGAGCGGATAAATTTCAGGTCCATGTACTGCTGCAGTTTGACCCAGGTATCCGGGTTTTTCATGCCGGTAAATTCCGTCTGGTAAGCCACCCAGCCCATGGCCGACCAGCAGATGCCGCGTAAAAATACAAATGGTTCACGCAGCCGGACACGTTCGGCCAGGGTGGAGCGCAGGTGTTGATCGTGAAGGTGCCGGCAATACATTTTCAAAAATTCGCGTTTTTGCGCGTCCGTCATGCGCCAGTTGGTTTTCCACAGGGTGGTCAACGGAGAGCAGAAGTGACACAGGTCCTGGGATGGATCCCCCCAGCGGGGCATCTCCCAGTCCACCAGGGAAATGGTATCCTGTTGCCGATTGACGATAAAATTTCCCGAATTGACTTCCGTATTGATGACGCACGGCCAGGGGTCCTGCCGGTAAAACTTTTCGGCGGCCCTGGCCTCGGCGGCCCAGTCTATCAGTTCTTTGAGGTAGGACCGAATGTCCGGGTCGGCAAACTGCGAGTTGAAGTAGGTCTGAAGCAGTTCGGTGCATTCTTCGTAAATCAGGGTCAACGGGGCGTCTTCACAGATCAGGTGGTTTTTTCCGCGGGGTACTTCCAACTGATGGATGGTTGCCAGAAGCCTGGCGGCGGCCGGCAGATCACGGGTATAGTCCAGGGCTTCGCCTGGAAGGTATTGCATGATCAGAATGCCCTGGTCGAAAAATTCTCGCGTGTCATCGACAAAGTACGGCAAGGGTGTCACCCCGCTGGGTTTCAGCAGCTCCAGCGCTTTATACTCATAGACGATCTGGTCATCGCGCTGGATCTGGGTGCCGATGTTGACCCGGAAAACAAGCTGCAGGGAATTTGAAGTGATCAGGTAGTTAAGGTTGTACTCTCCTGCAGCCAGGGGCGTTACCTTGAAGTGACGGCCGCGCATGGCGGCAACCCCGCTCCAGTCGTGCCCCTGCAGATATTGGTCCACCCGGGGCAGCAGATCCTGCATTTGCTTTAGGGCCATTGATAATTACCCGGCGGCAAAAAGCAATGCCGCATCGTGTTATGCTTTCAGCACTGCCCCCACGGTGCCGAAAAAAAAGCGTTCTTTCAATCTGGCGTGCAGCAGTGAGGCCTTGACGAGTCCCGTGCAGTGAGACACACCCAGGTGCTCAATGTGATACTGGTCGAGGACTTTCAGGGTGGCGTCAAACTGTTCATCACTGGAAAAGCCCAGGTGGGTGCCGCCGATGATGGCGTAAATACGGTCGCGTCCCAACTTGTCGATGGTATGGTTGATAATGTTAATCATGCCGGCATGGGCACATCCCAGCACGATCACCAGCCCCTTGTCCGAATCAACGATCATGGACAAGTCATCGCGCAGGGGATCGGGGTGTTCTTCACTGCCATCGGGTTTTTTGAGTGTCATGTTGGCATCGCCTTTTTCAAAGTCGCTGGTGCGCGGAACTTCCCCGGTCAGGTATATGCCGGGGCCGACTTCCATCATTTCGGTATGCAGGCGGAAACGGGCTCCCAGCGATTCCAGGTAGCTGCGCTGAAAGGGAATGCCGATTGATCGGGTCTGCCCGTTGTTTGACCAGATGCGCTCGGCAAACATGTCCGGGTGAGCGAAAATGTCCACCGCTCCCTTTATTTTGAGTACCGCCGGCAGCCCGCCGGTATGGTCGTAATGACCGTGGCTGATCATAATGGATTCGATGGAGGAAAGGTCTTTTTTCAGCGCCAGGCTGTTTTGGACGATGGCATATCCCTGGCCGGTATCGAAAAGATAATTGCCCTCTTCGGTTTCCACGAAGCAGGCAAACCCGTGTTCTCCAATAACATCAAAGGGCACCCCAACCGAATTTTCACACAGGATGGTCAACCGGGCTTTCATGATTAATCTCCTTTATTGCTTTATGGCATATTACCTCCAATACATACCTTAGGACGCATTCAAACTGGAATCAAGCGCTTATTAGGGTCACATCTTAAATTTTAAATATTGACAAATCAACTGATCCGTTATAAACACATTTAAGCTTATCAAAACTCCCATTTAAAATAAGCTTGATAGGAACATCCGAATGGTTAGACCCCTGCGTGTTGAATATCCTGGTGCTTTTTATCATGTTATTGCTCGCGGAAATAACCGGGAAAAACTATTTAAAGACGACAGGGATAAGGGAAAATTTATCGAATACCTTGAAAAAGCGGTCGAGCGTTTTGCCATAATCATTCATACTTACTGCCTGATGAGCAACCACTATCATCTGTTGGTGGAAACACCAGACGCGAATTTAAGCAAAGCGATGCAGTGGGTTAATGTTAGCTATGCCACTTATTTTAATAAAAAACATCGCCGACATGGACATCTATTTCAAGGACGATTTAAGGCGATATTGATTGATGCCGATGTCTACCTCAAGCACTTATCGCGCTATATCCATTTGAATCCGGTAAGGGCCAAAATGGTTTCCTCGCCGTCTGCGTACCAATGGAGTAGCTACGGTGCATTTAGCGGTCTGCAAAAGGCCCCGCAATTTATCGAAACCAATTGGCTATTGTCTAATTTTGGTAAAAACAGAAAAGAAGCCCAGAAAAATTATCGGAATTTTGTCGAAAAAGTCGATGCCCAAACAGTTGAAAACCCTGGCGAGCTGGTCGCTGAGGGATTTTTGCTTGGAGATGTTGATTTTACAAACTGGGTAAAAGATACTTTTCTATCCAACAGGGTGGACGAAAAAGAGATTCCTCAATTAAAGAAACTTAAACCCAAGATAGCGTTAGAAAATGTGATTCAGGCAGTGGCCCAGGATTTTGGTTGCAGCCAAGAGTTAATTTTAGCTAAGGGGCGCAAAAAAAACAAAGCCCGTGAAGTGGCTATTTATTTGGCTAGAAATATGAGTGGAGTTTCCTGCAAGAAGTTAGGCGAATATTTCGGTGGGGTGAGTGGTGCATTGATTACCATCATGCATAATCGAATCGCAGAG
>JAOZPY010000286.1 GCA_029932495.1 Desulfobacterales bacterium | reverse complement strand
AATGAAAGAGCCGGGTAACCAGGTACAAGGCTCAAGGTACACGGTTCAGGGGGAAAGGCTGGGGGGCCATTGAATTCGGAATGCGGAATTGAATATTTAAAAATATGCCGTTACGCTGGAAAAAGAGGAAGTTTGAAGGTCAAACAGATTCAACCTGCCAGCTTTCCAGCCTGCCGCAGGCAGTTTGTCTTGACTTTGAGCGTGTTCCCACCTATATGAACAGTTCACTTTTTTTAGCATTTGCAACGGGAAAACCCCTATGAACGACGCCCATATCACTGCCATTGCCACCCAACTGCAACTGGAAGCCGCCCAGGTGAAGGCAACGGCCTTGTTGCTGGAAGACGGCGCGACGGTTCCCTTTATCGCCCGGTACCGCAAAGAGGCCACCGGCAGCCTGGATGAAGTGAACATCACGGCCATCCGTGACAGGCTGCAGCAACTGGCAGAGCTGGACCAGCGCAGGCAGGCTATTCTTAAATCGCTGCAGGAGCATGGACACCTGACCGATGCGCTCAGGCAAAATGTCCTGAACGCGCAATCCATGACGATACTCGAAGACCTCTACCTGCCCTACCGGCCAAAGCGAAAAACCCGTGCCATGATTGCCCGTTCGCGAGGACTCGAACCGCTGGCCCGCACACTTTTCGAGCAAAGCGGCAGCCAACCGGAGCAGATTGCGGCTGACTATGTGGATTCGCAAAAAGAAATTGAAACCATCGAGGACGCCCTGGCCGGCGCCCGTGATATCATGGCCGAATGGATCAATGAGGATTCTCAGGCACGCAGCCGGCTGCGGCAGCTGTTTTTTTCAAACGCTGTCATCCATAGCCGGGTTGTTTCCGGCAGGGAAAGCGAAGGCGCCAAGTACCGCGATTATTTTGACTGGCAGGAGCCAGCCGTCAGCGCCCCTTCTCACCGGATTCTGGCCATGCGGCGGGCAGAAAAGGAAGACATTCTGAACCTTTCCATGCTCCCGCCGGAAGAGGCGGCCCTTGAGATTCTCGAAAAACTCTTTATCACGGGTGAGGGGCCGGACAGCCGGCAGGTGCAAATCGCTCTCGAACAAAGCTACAAGCGTTTGTTGTCGCGTTCAATGGAAACCGAAATCCGCCTGGCTACCAAGCAAAGAGCCGACACCGAAGCCATCAAGGTTTTTTCCGACAATTTGCGGCAACTGCTTCTGGCCCCCCCACTGGGCGCCCGGCGGGTCATGGGGATTGATCCCGGCTACCGCACGGGATGCAAACTGGTTTGTCTGAACCGTCAGGGGGGGATTGAACACCATGATACCATTTTTTTGCATGCTTCACAGAACCAGCGCCGGCAGGCTGCCGACAAAATCCGTGAGCTCGTGCAACGCTTCGAGATTGAAGCCATCGCGGTGGGCAACGGGACAGCCGGCAGACAAACCGAGGCGTTCATCCGCAAGCTTGCACTTGCCGACGCCATTCAGGTAGTGTCGGTCAATGAAAGCGGCGCATCGATATATTCCGCCTCTTCGGCTGCGCGTGAGGAATTTCCCGACCTGGACCTCACCGTTCGCGGGGCCATCTCCATTGCCCGGCGGCTGATCGACCCCCTTTCGGAACTGGTGAAAATCGATCCCAAATCCATTGGGGTGGGACAGTACCAGCACGATGTCGACCAGACCGCGCTCAAGCAATCCCTGGATGATATGGTGATCAGCTGCGTAAATGCCGTGGGCGTGGATGTCAACAGTGCCAGCGTGCAACTTCTGTCCTATGTTTCGGGTCTGGGTCCCCGACTCGCTAAAAATATTGTTGCCTACCGTGAACAGAACGGACCATTTGTCTCCCGGACACAGCTACAGCAGGTTCCGCGGCTGGGTCCCCGGGCTTATGAGCAGTGCGCGGGATTTTTACGAATTCCAAACGCTGAAAATCCCCTGGATGCCAGTGCGGTGCACCCGGAAAGCTACCCCATCGTATCGGCCATTGCCGCAGATCTGGGCTGTACGCTAACGGATCTGATACGCGATCAGACCTTAAGGGACAAAATTGACGTTCACCGGTATGTTACCCGGCAGGTGGGGATCCCGACATTGAATGATATCCTGGCGGAGCTGGCCCGGCCGGGCCGCGACCCGCGTCAGGAGTTTGAAATTTTCCGTTTTGCCGATGACGTGGAAAAAATTTCAGATCTCGAACCCGGCATGAAGCTGCCCGGAATCGTGACCAATGTTACGGCCTTCGGCGCATTTGTTGATATCGGGGTTCACCAGGACGGGTTGGTGCACATCAGTCAGTTGGCCGATCGTTTCGTGAAAAATCCTGCTGACGTGGTCAAAGTTCGGCAAAAAGTAACGGTTACCGTCATGGATGTGGACCTGGAGCGCAACCGTATCGCCCTTTCCATGAAATCAGCCCGCGGAACATCGGGGAAAAAATCAGAACCAGCGCCCAGAACCAAAAAGCCAGCGGCGGTCCGCCGCAAGAGCGAAAAAAAGAACACCCCCTTTCATAATCCATTTGCAGAACTGCTCAACAATAAGGTAAAATAATTTTTTAGGCTTCGTGCCGCTTAAAAGGGCCATTGCTTTCAATGGCGACAAATTGCAGCTTATCGAAGGTGTGAATTGGCCGGCGCATGATATTTTCTTCCAACCGGTATGAAACTATTTCTTAGCAGTGTGTCCCCTGTTTGGGACGAGGCCCGATCAACTGCTGACTCCAATCAGTCCCGTGCCATTCATCCCAAACAGGGGACACTGCGAAAATAATGGGCTGTTGCGTATCATACCGGTTTCCAGAAAACACCATCCACCGGCCAATTCACGTCGGTTTTTTAGGGCTGGGAAAACCTTTAAATTTTAGTGGACGAAACCATGCGTGCTGTCATCCAAAGGGTGAAAAAAAGCTCGGTGAGAACAGGGGATGAAATCGTCGGCCGTATCGGCCCGGGACTGCTGGTGCTGCTGGGAGTCGCCAAAGAGGACCGTCAAAGCGATGCCGATCACCTGGTCAACAAAATCGCCAATTTGAGAATTTTTGAAGATGACAACGGTAAAATGAACCGTTCACTGCTGGAGACCGGCGGACAGATACTGGTGGTCTCGCAGTTTACCCTGCTGGGCGATTGCCGCAAGGGCCGGCGCCCTTCCTTTGTGGCCGCCGCCGACCCGGCCATGGCTGCAGAGCTGTATGCGTATTTTGTCGAACAGGTGCGCTGCCTCGGCATTGGGGTAGAAACCGGCCGTTTCCGGGCACTGATGGAAGTATCGCTGATCAACGACGGCCCGGTCACGCTTGTTTTGGAAAGTCAGAGATAAATATGGCATATGGAAGGTGCGATGAGGCACCTGGAATTGTTTGTTGTCAATTAAAAAACTTGAATATTGAATATCGAACAGGGAACCGCAGAATGATGAAGGGGTCACTTCGACATTCCTTGTTCGATATTCTGCGGTTCAAAAATGGGAAGCAAATATTTGTTCGGTTGGTTTTCTCAGCGCGCCAATTTCCGGTTGATGCTGTCCGTTAAATCAGTTGCAATGCTTCTGGTGCCGATCCTGGCCGTACTGCTGATCAGGGCACCGACTGCCTTTGCCGATGATCAATTGGCTCCCCTGGCATCCTTGATCGGACCGACGGATTCCCTGCGGATTGAAGATCCGGCCGGCCGGCTGCTGGTTTCCAAAAACGATACCCGCAGATTGATCCCCGCCTCCATTTTGAAGCTGTTTACCAGCCTGGTGGCACTGCACTACCTGGGGCCTGGTTACCGCTTTTCCACGGAGTTTTTCCTGGACCGTGAGAGGAATCTCACCATCAAGGGCTTCGGCGATCCGCTGCTGATATCCGAAGTGATTGACGAAATATGCGCCTGCCTGGCCGCGCGCATTGGCCCGGCCGGAAAAATCCATGATATCATTGTGGATGGTTCCTATTTTAACAGACCGTTGGCCATCCCCGGCGTCAGCACGTCCACCCAGCCTTACGATGCTCCCAATGGAGCCCTGTGTGTGAATTTCAATACGGTCTTTTTCAAACACACCGCGTCCGGTTATGCCAGCGCTGAGGCCCAGACTCCCTTGCTGCCCTGGGCAGTGGCCAGGATAAAGGCCCTGGGGCCAAAAAACGGCCGTCTTGTCCTATCCCACAGGGACAATGACATCATTATCTATGCCGGCAAGTTGTTCGCCTATTTTCTCAACCGGCATGGAATTCAATCCAGCGGCACCGTTAAAACCGGTTGTGTGAACCCGCAGCGGGACAAGTTGATCTATCGCCACCTTTCCAGCTACAGCCTGCCGCAAATTATTGCCAAGCTGCTGGAATATTCCAACAATTTTACCACCAACCAGTTGCTGATCACTGCCGGTATCCAGGCCTTCGGACCGCCTGGCAACCTGGACAAGGGGGTGGCGGCCGCCCGCAAATATGCCGCTGATGTGCTGGGGATCACCGACATGCGCATCGTTGAGGGTTCCGGCATATCCAGGGCCAACCGGGTGTCGGCCCTGCAAATGCAGCGGGTTCTGACCCGCTTCGAGCCCCACCGCATCTGGATGCGCCGTCAGGGCCGGCAGTATTATAAAACCGGCACCCTGCACGGCATTCACACCCGGGCCGGCTACATC
>JAOZPY010000285.1 GCA_029932495.1 Desulfobacterales bacterium | reverse complement strand
TGCAGGGTCTTGATGCGCGACTGCACCAGGTTGGCCAGCCGGGCCTTGGCCCTGAAGCGGGTAATGAACTGCTCAATTTCTTTTCGGCGCCGTTCATCGTTGAGGCGGGTTTTTTCATAAATTTCTTCATCCTGGGCGATCTGGTCATAATACTTGCCCGTGGTGCCGTTGATTTTTCGCACTTTGCAGCGATGAATACCCAGGGTGTGTGTTACCAGGGCGTCCATGAAGCTTCGATCATGGGTGATCAG
The DNA here is from genome assembly GCA_029932495.1 of Desulfobacterales bacterium. Lineage (GTDB taxonomy): Bacteria > Desulfobacterota > Desulfobacteria > Desulfobacterales > JAFDCJ01 > JAFDCJ01. The sequence goes on along the minus strand of JAOZPY010000285.1, from coordinate 4,364 downwards.
CATTAACTCGTGGGGCCAGTTGCGCAGGAATTGCTCAATCCAGCGAATAGAGGCAATGTCCAGAAAGTTGGTGGGTTCATCGAGCAGGAGCAGATCCGGTTCTCCGACCAGGGCTTTGGCAAGGTTCAGGCGTACCTGGAAGCCCCCCGAGAATTCCGCCGGGTGACGGTGGAGGTCCTCGGGGGTAAATCCCAAGCCAGCCAGGATTTTTTCAGCTTTCCAGTGCTGATCCAGTTCGGCGGCATCAAGCACCTGCATGGTTTCGTTCAGGACTGTGTCAGCGGTAAACTCCAGGTTTTGGCTGACGTAGCCGATGCGATAGTTTTTCGGGATAATCACCGCCCCGGAGTCCGGTTGTTCGTGGCCGGTGATGAGCCGCAAAAGGGTGGTTTTGCCATGGCCGTTGCGGCCCACGACCCCCACACGCTCTTTTGGACCGATGGCAAAGCTGATGGTCTCAAAAATGAGACGGTCGCCGAAAGATTTGGAAAGATTTTCTACTCTGAGCATCGATGGATTTATGAACCGCAAAAGGGGTATGTTGACAATCTTGACACATTGTGTGCGTTGGAATATAGTCCGGGGTTAATTTGCCGACCCATAACATAACTTAACAGGATAGCACCAATGGATTTGCTTGTCACCTTGAAAAATCCGCTCGTAACATTGGGCAACCGGACATTGGGGGTCATTGCGGAGTTGGGGCGTGTGACAGTGTTTTTTTTCAAAGGGCTGGCACTTATATTTGTTGTGCCGTTTCAGGTATCAAAGATCATGCAGCAGATTTATTTTATCGGTCTGAAATCGCTGTTTGTGATCTGCCTGACCGCTGCTTTTACCGGCATGGTTCTGGGGATTCAGGGCTACCATACCCTGGTTAAATATGGATCGACCGGAGCGCTGGGATCCGCCGTGGCCCTTTCCCTGGTGCGCGAAATGGGCCCGGTAATGACCGCTATCATGATCGTTGCCAGGGCAGGATCCTCCATGGCAGCCGAAATCGGCATCATGCGGATCAGCGAACAGATTGATGCCCTGCAAACCATGGATATCAACCCCATCCGTTTTTTGGTGAGCCCTCGGCTGGCGGCGGCTTTTGTCAGTTTTCCGTTGCTGACAGCCCTGTTTGATGTTGTGGGTATTTTCGGCGGTTATCTGACCGGCTCGGTGTTGCTGGGTATCAATCCCGGGCTCTATTTCTCCCGGGTGGAAACCAGTGTCGGCATGGCGGACGTGACCGGTGGGTTCGTCAAATCGATTGTGTTTGCCGTGGTGGTCGCCACCATTTGCTGCTACCAGGGCTATTACACCCACACCCGGGAGGAATTCGGCGCCAAGGGTGTCAGCCTGTCGACCACCTCGGCGGTGGTGCTTTCCTGCGTCTTGATCCTGATTGCCGATTATGTGATGACTTCTTTTTTGTTATAGGTTGAAAACAAAACAACAAAACAGTGATTTTATAGTGTTTTTCGAGATCATAATTCATGAACCAGCCTCTGATCGAATTTAAAGACGCCGCCAAGCAATTCGGTCGGCAAAGGGTGCTCGACGGTGTGAATCTCAGTATTTACAGCGGAGAGATCACCACCATCATCGGCAAAAGCGGCGTCGGTAAAAGTGTTTTGCTCAAGCACATGATCGGGCTTATGGAGCCCGATAAAGGCCAGGTGCTTTTTAACGGTCAGCCCCTGAACGGCTTGAAAACAATTGAGCGCAAAGCGGTTATGCGAAAATTCAGTTACATGTTCCAGGAAGCGGCCCTTTTTGATTTTCTAACCGTCTACGAAAATGTGGCCCTTCCGCTCCAGGAACGAACTGCTCTGAACGAAGATGAAATCCGCCAACGGGTCAAGGGGAAGTTGAAACAGCTCGATCTGCAGGAAATCGATGCCAAATACCCCTCGCAAATATCGGGTGGCATGAAGAAACGCGTCGCCCTGGCCCGGGCTCTGGTAACGGCCCCGGAGGTCATTCTGTTTGATGAACCGACCACCGGATTGGATCCGATTCGAAAAAATGCGGTTCACAGTATGATTGCGGACTACCAGAAGCGCTACGGCTTTACGGCCGTCATTGTCAGCCACGAGATCCCCGACGTGTTTTTTATTTCTCAACGGGTCGCCATGATTGAAGGGGGGCGCATTCTTTTCGAGGGAACTCCCCGGGACATCCAGCGGGTCGCCAACCCGGCGGTCAAGGAATTCATCCAGGGCTTGGAAAGCCCCCATGACGATTTGACCGGCATTGCATCCCAGGCCATGGGACGGCGAAGACTCCGCCAGGAGATGAACCGTTTGCAGCGGCGCGAGATACCGTTCAGCATTGTGCTGTTGTCGGTTGAAAATATGGAAGACCTGGATCGTATTGCCGGACACATGGCCAGCCAGACCATGTTCAAGACTTTTGCCAATGTGGTCGAACAAAACATTTACATGACCGACACCTGCTTTCGGTATGACATGAACAAGATCATGGTTGTGCTGCCGGACACCGATGCCAACCAAGCCCGCATGTTTTGCCAGAAATTGTCGCGCAACCTGGAACTTGATGCCCTGCTTGAGGAATCCGATTCCGCCCAGGGGGTTTGTTTTTTAATCAACGCCGGTGTTTCCCAGGCCCACAAAGACAGCCGTCTGGAGCAACTGCTGGATGAGGTTGAGTCCCGCCAGAATTTTTTTTACGAATGCAAGTTGCAGGCTTTGGCCGCCGAGCACCCGTACGCAGATAAATAATCCTCAAATATTTTCCCGGCCGTTGGTCGGGATGACGGTTGTTGGAGGGAAATCATGAAAAAATCATCTGTTGAACTCGGGGTGGGCATTTTTGTCCTTATCGGCCTGATGTGCGTGGGATATCTGACCATCCGTCTGGGGAAAGTGCAACTGCTTGATGATGAGCACTACTATCTTAATGCCCGCTTCCAATCGGTCACCGGCCTTAAGGTCGGTGCCAGTGTCGAAATCGCGGGTGTGCCTGTCGGCGAAGTGGATTCCATTTCCCTGGATCATGAAGAGCAGGTGGCACGGGTCCGCTTGAAGATCAAGAAGGATGTGGCCTTGAGTGATGATGTCATTGCTTCCGTGAAGACATCCGGTTTAATCGGGGATAAATACATCAAGCTTTCACCGGGAGGCTCTGACGAGATCCTCAAGCCCGGTGATACAATAACCGAAACCGAATCGGCCCTGGATATAGAGGAGTTGATCAGTAAATATGCTTTCGGCGGTGTGTGATCCCACCAGAGGGTAGGCCGGGCATCCGTATCTGTAATGCATCAGAGCCGGGAGGCGCTTTGGCCTTGACAAACCGCTGCGACTTAATATTTTATAACGGCTGTCAGAAATATTTTGTCCAAAACCAGTTGAACTAAAAGGACGCAACCAGACACGGTCCCGGGGTTGTTGGAAAAGATACAATTGCGGGTCCGCAACAATTTAGGAGGCACCCATGTCAGAGGAAAAAAAAGATTTCGTGGTAAAAGATCGGCGAATTTTTTCCGAGGACAGGCCCGAGTCGGAAAAACCGAGCGATGAGCAGGCAGCTTCGCCCTCTTCCGACACCCCCCCCACAGCGGACGAACCGTCCGGGGCACCGGCTGATGATTCCGCGCAGCCACCACCACCGCTGCCGGAAATTAATTTCCCTACTTTCATTGCGTCGTTAAATGCGTCAGCCCTGTTGCATTTGGGAGCGATTGAGGATCCGACCACCGGCAAGAAAGAAAAAAATCTGCCCATGGCAAAACAGACCATTGATATTTTGAGCATGCTTGAGGAAAAGACGGCGGGCAATTTAACAAAAGATGAGGCCAATCTGATTAAAAACATCCTCTATGATTTGCGCATCATGTATGTCAAAGAGAAGGGGTGAAGGCTGAAAGCGGATTTGTGGACGGACACTAACTAATGACATCCCGGGCGGGCATGAAGATCTTGTCTCCGGCCAAAATCAACCTGTTTTTGCAAGTAACGGGAAAACGGGTCGACGGCTACCATAACCTGTATTCCCTGATGTGTTGTGTGGATCTTTATGACACGCTTCGGTTCCGGTTCGGCGGCCATCACATTGAAATCAAGTCCAATCATCCCCGGCTGCCACTTGATGAAACCAACCTCGCCCACCGCGCCGCCCGATTGTTTTTTAATGCTTTGAAGATAGATGATGGGCTGAGCGTCTCCATAGAAAAGGTCATTCCGGTGGCCGGCGGCCTTGGCGGGGGAAGTTCCAATGCCGCCGCCGTGCTGGAAGCACTGAACCTTCACTATGGTCGACCTTTCTCCCGGGACCGGTTGATGACCCTGGGTCTTTCCATCGGAGCCGATGGTCCTTTTTTTTTGTTTCGCAAACCGGCTTTTGCACGTGGT
>JAOZPY010000284.1 GCA_029932495.1 Desulfobacterales bacterium | reverse complement strand
CGTCCATGCCGGGCTGCGTCCCCGGGTGCCGCTGGAAGCCCAGGAAACCGAAGATTTGTTGTGGATCCGGGATAAATTTATTTACAGCAAATATGATTTTGGCAAACGGGTGATATTTGGCCATACTCCCCTGAGCAAACCACTGGTGGAGCCTAACAAAATTGGTATTGACACCGGTGCGGTATACGGCAATAACCTGACCTGCGTTCAGCTGCCGGAGCTCGAATTTTTCACGGCATAGCGGGGGCATTTTTGCCCTGACAGTCCGCTATGGACATGGGGTGTTGCGCCGTGTATAATAATTCCTTTAAGCAACCCTCGATTCGGTATTGCTAATTATGACAAAATAAGTTGGCAGTGAAAACAGGATAATTACGATGAGACGCGTTCGAATCATTTTGATTTTTTTAATTGTCTTCAGCGCGGCGGCTGCGATGGCCCAGAGAATGACCGTTACCGCACCGGTGGCCAACATTCGCTCCGGACCCGGCACCAAGTATGATGTTGTGTGGAAAGTGGAGAAATACCATCCGCTTTTCGTCATTGAAACATCCGGCGCCTGGTGTCATTTTCGTGATTTTGAGGGGGATCGCGGCTGGGTGCACAAGTCCCTGCTGGGCAAAATTCCGGCGGTGATCACCAAAAAGGATATGTGCAATGTGCGGTCCGGACCCGGTACCAAGGAGCCGGTCCTTTTTACTGTTGAAAAGGGAATTCCATTCAAAGTTCTCAAGCGCAAGGGCCACTGGCTGCAGGTGGAACACGCCGACGGGGACCGGGGCTGGATACATGATTCGCTGGTCTGGTAATCGTGTACCGGGGGCTTTCAATTGACAGTCAAACCGGTGCGTACCGCGACGAGGGTTTCGGACTGGATTTGTAAGAAAAGGTGTTATGGGAGCAAAGCGGTTTGTGGGAAAAGAGCGTCAGGTAATCGCCGGAATCGGTTCTGCGCTGGTTGATATCCTGACCCACGAAGATGATGATTTTTTAGCTCGTACCGGTGCCGTCAAGGGCGGCATGAGCCTGGTGGACAAAGAACATATTGAACGAACCCTGGCACTGGCATCGGGTACCCCCCGTGTTGTTCCGGGAGGTTCGGCCTGTAACACCATTGTTGGCATCGGCAAACTGGGTGGCGCTGCCCGGTTCGTGGGCAAATGCGGTAACGGGGAGATGGGGGCATTTTTCGAAAATGACTTGCGCCGGCACAATGTGCAGCCCGTCTTGTTGCATTCCGAATCGCCCACCGGTCGTGTTTTGTCCATTATCACGCCGGACGCCCAGCGCTCCATGTTTACTTATCTGGGAGCCTCGGCGGAAACCCGGCCTGAGGACATTTCGCCGCAGTGGTTTGAAGATGCCGCCATTGTTCACGTTGAAGGATACCTGCTGTTTAATCCGGATTTAATCCGGGCGGCTGTGGCGGCCGCGAAAACGGCCGGTGCGCAGGTGTCGCTGGACCTGGCCAGCTTTACGGTGGTTGAAGAGGCCGGGCCGCTGCTCAAAGAGCTTGCCGACGCCTATGTGGACATCCTGATTGCCAACGAGGACGAGGCCAAAGCCTTTACAGGGTATACCGATGAACGCCGGGCCGTGCAGGCTTTGTCTGAAAAAGCGGATATTGCCGTGGTCAAAGTCGGTGCCCGCGGAAGCTACATATCCCGCGGGGGGGAGACGATTGCCGTGGACGCCATGGGCAACGGCCGGGTGGTGGACACCACCGGCGCGGGGGACCTGTGGGCGGCCGGTTTTTTGTACGGTCTGGTCCAGGGAATGCCTCTGGAAAAAAGCGCCCAGCTGGGTTCGGCCTGCGGTTGGGAGGTCTGCCGGGTCGTCGGTGCCAATATACCCGAGCAAGGCTGGGAGCGGATCCATCAGTTGCTCGACCAGATGCAAGACAACACGCTGCAGGCGTAATGAAATCCAATAAAATAGGGCAGGTTTATTCTGATACTGTTTGAATGACATGGAGGCGCAATGGCAAAAAAACGTAAAAAAACCCGTAAGGAGCTGTTGAAGGAACCCGATGAATTTTTGACGATCAGCGCGAAGCTGATTGGACTTGCCCGTGAGTATCAGACCCAGCTGACCTGGGCGCTGGGGGTTATTCTTGTGCTGGCAGTGGTGTTTTCCGGTTTCCGGTTGTATTTAATCCGCTCTGAAGGCAACGCCTCGGCCTTGCTGGACAGCAGCGTGGACAAATATCGGCAGGCAAAAAGCAGCGCTGACCCGCAGGCGGCTTTTCAGCAAGTGTCCGCGGATTTTGAATCGCTTTTAAATAAATATGGCAGTCGTCAAAGCGCCAAGCTGGGCCGTTTGATATACGCCAACATCTGTTATGACGCTGGAAAGTACAAGCAGGCCATCGGACTGTACCGTGCGGCGCTGGGTGATTTTCAGGACTGGCCGATGATTTCCGGCCAGATTATCGCCAGTCTGGGATATGCCTGCGAACAATTGCAGGATACGGCGGGGGCGGTCAGCTATTTTGAAAAACTTTCCGTTGCCCCCGAAGCACACATGCAGGATGAGGCTCTGTATCACCTGGGCCGGCTCTATGAACAACAGGGGCAAAGCGAGAAAAGCAAACAGATGTTTGCTAAAATTCTGGCCGAGTACCCGGATTTTATTTACATCGATCTGGTCAAAGAGCGGATGTCCGGTTGATTCTTGTCTTACAAACCGGGTGCCAGGTACCCGGTTACAAGTTCAACGTTTAAAGCACTGGCGGGCTTTTGTCTTTTCGACCGATGGCCGAAAATTCAAGCCACCTGCTTTTCAGGGGGGCGTTGAATCAATCCTTTGAACTGCCGTCCAGGTGGAATTTTTTGATTTTTTGATTCAAGCCGCTTTTGCCGATGCCGAGCATGGCAGCCGCGTGGGCCTGGACGTTGTTTGCCATTTTCAGCGCTCTTTCAATCATCGCTTTTTCAACCATGGCCAAGGTTTCATAAAGCCCGGCGTTGGCCGGGATCCCGTCCAGATGCAGGGTATTGTATACATTGTCCCGAAAACCCTGGGGTAGATCGGATACCCGGATGATATCGCCGGGGCACAGAATCATCACCCGCTCGATCAGGTTTTCAAGCTCCCGCACGTTGCCGGGCCAGCTGTAATCGTCAAACAGTCGTTGCACTTCCGGGTCAAAACCTTTTATCGGCACGGCATACTGGCGTTCGGAAGCGTATTTTTCCAGAAAATGATTGACCAGCAGCCGAATATCTTCCCGGCGGTCTTTTAAGGGGGGCAAGGCGATGTGCACCACGTTGAGCCGGTAATACAGATCTTCGCGAAATCGGCCGCTTGCCATTTCTTCTGTTAAATTTTTGTTGGTGGCCGCGATGACGCGGATGTTTACCCCGATGGGGCGTACCCCCCCGACACGCTCAAAAGTTTTTTCCTGCAGCACCCGCAACAGCTTGACCTGGAGGTTGGGGGACAATTCTCCGATTTCATCCAGAAACAGGGTTCCCGAATCGGCCAGCTCGAAACGGCCTTTCTTGCTGGCCACCGCGCCGGTAAAAGCCCCTTTTTCATGCCCGAACAGCTCACTTTCCAGCAGGTTTTCAGCCAGTGCCGAACAGTTGACGGCAATAAAGGGCTTGTCCCGTCGCGGGCTGTTGAAATGAATCGATTTGGCTACCAACTCCTTCCCCGTGCCGCTTTGTCCCTCTATGAGCACGGTGGCATTAGAAGGCGCCACCTTGCGGATGGTATCAAAGACATCCTGCATGGGCTTGCTTTTGCCGATGAAATTGCCGAAGCGGTATTGAGATTCAACCTCATCGCGCAGGCGTCGGTTTTCTTTGACGACCTGGAACATGGCGATTGCTTTTTTGACATACAGGGTCATCCGTTCGTTGTCGAAAGGCTTGAGCAGATAACTGTAAGCGCCTTTTTGCATGGCCTCCACGGCCTTGTCCACCGTCCCGTGGGCGGTCATCACGATTACCGGCAGGTCCGGGTCGACTGACTTAACCTTTTCCAGCAGTTGTATGCCGTCCATGCCGGGCATTTTCATGTCGGTGAGAATCAGGTCCAGGTCGGATGTTTTCTGAATCTCAAGGGCTTCGGCGCCGCTCAAAGCGGTGATGACCTCATAGCCCTCATCTTCCAGAATCGCGGACAGCACCAGCAGATAGTTTTTTTCATCATCGACAACCAGGATGGTTTCCATGGGTTGTACCTTTCTTCATGCACCAGGTTACAGGGTTTTGTTCCCTTTATTGGGACTTATCCCAAACAAGGGACACGCTGCAACGGCAAAGTTTCATACCGGGTGGAAGAAAATATCATGCACCGGTCAGTTTACACCTTATTCAACATCTGCTCCCTCCACCGGCAGCTCCACGCTGACCCGGGCGCCACCCTGCTGGCGGTTTTCAATCCGAATGCTGCCCCCGTGCGATTCAATGATGTTCTTAACGATTCCCAGCCCCAGCCCGGAGCCCGTTTCCTTGGTGGTAAAAAACGGGTCCCAGATTTTTTTCAGCACCTCATCCGGAATTCCCGGTCCATGATCATCAAAGTTGACAGTTAAGGTTTTTCGGGTTGCCCGGGTTTCAATCTCAATGGTGCCGCCATCGGGCATCGCCTGCATGGCATTGATCAGGATG
>JAOZPY010000283.1:2910-4622 GCA_029932495.1 Desulfobacterales bacterium | reverse complement strand
TCTTGATCGCCAACTGCATCCATTGCCGCGACATCTCGCACATTGAAGTGCCGAGTGGCATTCCCAGGGCGATGGCAAAGTTTTCTTTGGTCGAATAGGCCCCGGTCAGAACCGCATTTTTATAGCCTTTAACATTTTCAAACAACAGGGCGCCACCATCCTTCTCTTCGTTGATTTTGGAAATATGGGACAACTCCAAGTTCCAGTCAACTTCTTTCTTGACTCTTTTCAATTTACCCGCAGCTTCACACTTACTGATAAACTCTCTTAAATCCATGCTTTCCCTCACTCTTTAAATGTTTTACTAAATTTACGCCGCCCGGGATCAGCCCACCCCCCGGATCGACCTTAACCTCAGGTGTCATGTTATTTAAAACGAACTCCGGTCACCAACTGCTTCAAAATCATATTCATGGCATCAGTCGGTTCCTTGGTTTTTTTCTCTTCCTTCTTCTTGTTCCAGATCGATTCAGGCCGGACCTGAAGAACGATGACATTATCAGGAAACTTAAGATCGGCATCAATCCCGAATTCAATGTCGTAAGCCTTGCCATAATATTTTTCAATCTGCTTGGCAATCTGGCAGAGATGCTTCAGCTCCTCAGGGGTCAGGGAATTGCCGCGGCGCCGATCCTCATCAACATCTTTTTGAATGATATCACTGCTGTTCGGCCTGTAGACACACTCAATCTCTTTGCTGCCCTTGTTGAACTTCACGAGATCAAGGGTAATTTTATCAACCAGATAGGTGTCCGGAGTCACCAGGCCGCTGACCACGGCTTCACCAAGTCCGTAGCTGGCGTCAATGGAAATCTTCGAGGGATCGCCATTGAGGGGATTGATGGTAAATATTACCCCGGAGACCCGGGAGTTGACCATCTTGGGAATGCCGACGCCGATATTGAACAGCGCCCCCATTTCCCGGTTGATCCGATAGGTCAGGGCCTCGACACAGTAGGAACTGGCCCAACATTTGCGGACATAGTCGATAAGATCCTGGTCGCCCCTAATATTGAGATACGTTTCCATCTGTCCCGGCATACTGACGGCACCGCTGGAACGGACCGCAACCGGCAGATCCTCAACCTCACAACGATCACAAAGCCGATGATAATCGTCCAGTATCTGCTTTTCGAGATGCTCAGGAAGCGGTGCCTTCTCGATCGCCGCCATCGCGTACTTACTCAAGCGGGAAATATTTTCCGCAGTCATCTCCCGGCACTCATCGGCAATCAGTTTTTCCAGCTCATCCTTGATGCCGGATTCGCGGACAAAGATATCGTTGGCATGAATGGTAATGGCAAAACCGGGACTGATGGGGATGCCGGCCTTAAGCATCTCCCCCAGGTTGGCGTTCTTTTTACCCACCAGAGGGAAGTTTTCTCCCTTGAGTTCATCGTACCAGATCGTTAATCTTTCTTCCAGATTTACTGTCTTATCCATTTTAAATCCTGATCTTAAGGGATGTGGCAGGTTTAGGGAACCGGGAGCAAAAATCTCTCTGCTCCCGGCACCTTCATCAAACCTGATTTCCAAAGAGTCTATTTCAACAGTTCCACCACGCCGGTGTCGCCGTCGAGCCGGATCAAGTCACCGGTCTTGATCACCGAGGTACCGTTGCCGGTCCCGACCACGGTCGGCAATCCGTATTCACGGCAAACGATAGCCGCATGGCACATGGGACCGCCGACATCGGTAACGGCACCGGCGAT
>JAOZPY010000283.1:0-2810 GCA_029932495.1 Desulfobacterales bacterium | reverse complement strand
GAGAAAGGTTCGGTTACCACTTCAGGCGGCACTCCAAGGGCCGGCGGCGGCGTCCATTCACGGAACTTGGCCATTACGCCCTTGCGCCATTCGATCTCCTGGGGCCACTTGCTGCGCCCGGCCGGAACAATGCCGGTGGCCCAGGCCCGGACCATGTCGTCAATCAGTACCTTGATGTCGAAGCGGTTGAGATACCAGATATCCTCAACATCCTTGATCATACCGGCATCAACCAGAACCGCGGACAACTCCCGCATTTTATTCCAGAAAACGGAATGAAACCAGTGTTCGACGTAGAAAAGATGGTTTTCGACATAAGGAAACACCCTGCGCGAAATATTCAGGGCTTCCTCGAAAGCCTTACGGTCATCGTCATTGGTAAACAGCGCCAGATATTCTTCGACGATGCGGTCCCGCTCGGCAATCAATTTTTCAGTCGGGCGGCTCGGATCTTTGCCCGCTTTGAGGGAATCGATGTGCATTTTGATACTGGCCAGGGGAACATTGAGATCGTCGTTCCAGGATTTGTCATGATGGAACCAGCCGGTCCCGGTTGAAATCCAGAACCAGGGATAACGGGCCTCTTCAAAAGCAGCCAGCCATTTCCGACCGGCTTCCGAGCCCTCCAACACCCCCTTGAGAGCAGCAAAATCAGTCGTTGCCGCCAGTTGGTCGTCAAGATTAAGATCAAGGGCCAATCTGGCCAGTTTGATGAGCTCAGCATCGGGCCGGTACATGACCACGTCGATCCCTGAAACCATCTTGGTCAGGGTCGCCATCGGGATGTCCGGGAAAAACTGGTTGGCGGTATTGATAAAAGTGACGTAGGCGGCATAGCCGAGATTGAGCATCTCAAAGTGATATTGCCAGACCTTGAAACCGAGATTGATGAGGCGATCGTATTTGACCGCCAGATCGTAGCCGCTGCCCATGCCGCGGTGCTCGAAAACAACGCTCTCGTCTTCCATTTCGGGCAGGTTCTTGAATTCGAGGGCTTCGAGCTCACTGATCAGGACCTTGGTCTTCTCAACCCAGTCATCATAGATTTTGTCCCAATTCTGATAGTAGTAGCCGGCCCGTTTCATAAACAGCGGAATACGGGCTTCAATCTCCTTGGGATCGGCAATACCGATCGGGGTAATATAAACGTGGCCGTTGACAATACGGTGATCAATACCCTTGGCCGGCGGCACCATAAAAATCCGGGAATTGTACTGGGAAAGGGCCAGATACCAGGCTTCGTCCCAAATCAGGTCAAAAGGACAATGGGGTTCCGGATAGTGGAGGCCGTCGTAATACCACAACTGCCCGCTTTCATATTCGTTGCGCTCCTTATCATCAGTCGAAAACTGGTAGTAGTAAGGATACATCCTCTCCCAACCCTCGGTCCCTTCAATTTTTGGCACCTCATGCGGATCCAGAAACTGCTTGGCCATAATCTCCCCCCCCCTTGCGGTAAATGTTATGTTTTCATCCCTGCCATGGACCATTATCAACCAAACCGGAAATTTACAGGGTAATCCAGCGTGGCTTGTCAAATTTCTCCGTTGAACGCATAATTCTGCTGGAATAATTGCTGATCAAATCCTTTTTGACCAGCTTTTCCAGTTCCCGGAATTGCTGATTATTCAATAACCGGGCTATGTCCACCGGGTCCTTAAAAGTCATCTCCAACAGGTAATCCCCCCGGCCGCCGTAAAGCATGTGCCATTCCTGGGTCAGCTCGACATAGTCAATCTGCGCAAAAGCCTCGGTAAGCTGCTTAATAAACTGCTTATAATCATTCTTTTTTTGCGGCTGCACATTGTAATAGTGGTTCCATTTCCAAACCCCCTCCTGAATGGAGTATTCCGCCTCGCTGACCCGACCGGTTGAAATTCCCAGCGATGCCTGGCGGTCGCTGATGAAAAAACTGAGTTCATTGGTAAGCTGACGAAAAGCCGGAGAAACCACGGCTTCATTGACCACCTCGAGACTTTCGGCACTGAGAACACCGACAGTGCCCGGTCCGGCACCTACCTCAACGTAGTAGCCTCCGACGATCTTCAACCCCAGGGCGACAACCCCGGGAAAATATTTCTCCACAATAAAAGCTAAATAATCGGCTTCTTTTTCCCGGTTGACATTCCATTGTTGCACAAAAAGTATGTTCATAACTCCGTCCCCCAAAACACATTTCATATTGACAGTTGGCTGATCTATGAGTATATTGCGGTTTTATTATTACTTGAAAGCCATCATCCGTAATTGCCCTTACATAAACATATAATATCATTATGCGCAAGTCATTTAAGCTAATGCACTCCATAATTATTTCTTATACTTTAACCCAGTGTAAATTCTTTTAACTATCTTATATTAAAGGCTTATGTCTATTTTAAAAGACAATCTTAAACAACTTTATTATTTTTATGAAACCGTTAAGAATGAAAATATATCCAACGCGGCAAAAAAACTTTTTATTTCCCAACCAGCCATATCCATGCAAATCAAAAAGCTGGAAAGCTGCTGTGGAATACAATTGATCGAGAAAAAAAACAGTAAAAGAATTCAACCCACTCCAGAAGGGAGGAAATTATACGATTATCTTGACAAAATTTTCAGGCTGATGGACAAAGCGGAAATTGAATTGAAAAAGATGGCAGATGAAGCTCAAACTCACATTTGTATCGGCACAACCCCCACATACGGTAAATTTATTCTGCCCTACATTTTCGAAAATTACGCCAGTTTATGGCCTCAATGCCATATCAAAGTTACCTCAGAAAGTTCAATTTCTCTGCTTGAAAGGCTCAAACAAAACAAGCTTG
>JAOZPY010000282.1 GCA_029932495.1 Desulfobacterales bacterium | reverse complement strand
CCAATAACCGTCCCGTTCATCAGTCACGGCGATCAATCGGCCCCTTGCGTCAAAGATATGCTCAAAGCGGTTTCCCGCCGGCTCAATTTTTGCGGACATTAATCCGCCGGCCGTGTATTCAAAATCATAATGGCTGCCATCAGCGTAGGACACCCGGGTAAGATGGTTGCTGGCATCGATTGTCAAATCGGTTCGAATCTGGCCTGGCGAAACAATCGCCGTGGGCACACCAGCGCCGTCACGTTCAACAGTGATGACGTTGCCGAACTGATCCGTAATCGATGTCAGGTTGTTTTTTCCATCATAACCGAACTCATATAGGGTTACACCGGTGTCCAGGTCGATGGTTTTTTTATGAAGACCGGTACCGGACAGGATGTGGGCGATTCCGGTTTGTTCGGAAAATGCCATGTCGGATTCGGCTAACAGCCCTGCAAGCCGGGGCCTGGGCGGGCTTATTTTGCGGATTCGGCGGTTACCTGAATCGGCCACAAATATATTGCCGGCGGCATCAAGTGCAATGTCATCCGGCTTTTTTAATCTTGCGCCGGTTGCAGGACCACCGTCTCCGCCAAAACCACCTTCCGGCCAGCCGGATGGTCCTGTGCCGGCAATTGTCGTGATGATGCCGTTGGTGTCCACTTTGCGAACGCGGTGGTTGTAATCATCAACAATATAAAGATTGCCGGCAGCATCTAGATCAACTGCTCTTGGAAAAAACGCGGCTTCAAGTGCCGGCCCGCCATCGCCGGAGATGTCCGCTTTACCATTGCCAGCCACAGTTGTAATGATGCCACTGCTATCAACTTTGCGGATGACAAAATTATTTGTGTCTGCAATATAAAGATTGCCGGCACTGTCGATCGCCACGTCGTGGGGCCATTTAAGTTTTGCTCCAATCGCAGGCCCATCGTCACCGCTGTAGCCACCGGATGATGACTGTGGCCTGCCGGCGACCGTCGTGATGATGCCGGCGGTATCAACCTTGCGAATACAATTATTTTGAGTATCGGCGATATAGAGATTCCCCTCGTTATCGACGTCCAGACCCATGGGATGGTTGAGTTGGGCCTGAGTGGCGGGCCCCCCATCTCCGGAAAAGCCGGGGTGATTGTACCTGCCGGCAAAGGTGGAAACCTTCCCGTTTACATCTACTTTTTCAACAACGTCTGCTTTTGCCATAATTGAGGTCGGAAAATACTGCGAAACATAAATATTGCCCTGGGCATCCAGGGCGAGACCATTGTTTAGACCAGATAATTGGCATCGTTCTGATATGATGCCATTGGTATCAACCTTCAGAACACGGGCCCGCCAATCTTGAAAAGCCACACTTTCTACAATGTTAATGTATAGGTTGCCAGCTGAATCAGTTACGATACCTTGATAGGGCCTGAACCCAGCCTCGGTTGCCGGCCCCCCCATGCCACCAAATCGGCCGGAGCCGCTGCCGGCATATGTGTCAATGATAACGGCATTGTTTCTATTGACTGTGCCGTCTCCTTTGAAAAGGATTGAAGGGTCAACAGGGCTGACATGGTGGTGAGCAGAAAGACTCCAGCCTTCTGCCAGGCTCCCACGGCCTCTCACAACGGGAATCTCAGCCTGTTTCCATAAAATCACTTTCTGCCGGGTAGGAATCGTCAGCGCGCTGGTTCCCGGTTGGCCAAATGACCTGCCAATTGGGTTGGGCCGGTAATATAAGCCATAATAGACAAAGCCGATTCGAACATAGGCGATCAGCGAGCCAAATACCGGCCTGCCCAGATAATCCAGGCCATCCCATTCAATTTTCGCCAACTGATTCGGTGCTGAAGGCAGTGATACTTTATAATTTTTCCCGGCTATTTTAGCCTCCACAATGATTCTGATCAGGCTTGCCGGAACCGTATCACCACTGACCGGTATGGAAAAAACACCGGGTTTGAAGCCGGCCACACGACTGCTGGTATAATGAAGGGTTACAGCAGTACCGGCAATACTTATGTCCTCGTGTAAAATACGACTGCGTTGCTCAACAAAAGAGGCGATGCAACGGGTGTCATCGGGCGGCAGTTCTGCCGGAGCTTTTCCGCATGAGAATTTTTGATCGGCAATAGCGGGTCCTTTTGGATTGGGAGATATCGCATCCGTTGGTGGTCCAAATGGCCAATTGAAGTCAAGAGGAGAAAAATGAGTGATTTTTGCTTTCCAGAAGGTGGCCCCGGGGGCGTATCTTTGTGAATCATCAAGGCCTTGTACCTCACTGGTAAACGTCCCGTCTTCATCCAGATCATCAGGAAGTCCATCCCCGTCGGCATCCAGTGCGTCCACTTTCCCATCGGGGCTGGCCGCAGGCTCGGTATCAAGCAATTGGACAACAACGCCATTTTCAAGTGGCACCCAGACGCCCTTATCCCTGTCATAATATCCCACCGGCACGATGACTCCTACCGGCAACCCGAGGAAATTATCCACCCAGATCGCCACTGGTTTTTCAAATCGTATCCTTGCAACACCATCCACGCTGAGCTCAGCGCAGTAGGTAAAGGCCGAGGCCGGAGGCAACCTGGCCGGCATGGATTCCGGGGTGGTATATTCGGTGGCACGGATGGTAACGGTGGTCAGCTCTTCGATCGCCTGGCCCTCGTCATCAACAGAAAATGCGCGGTTGTCCCCGGTAAACACCATGGTCGTAGCGCGGCTGCCGAATTCGTCATTCACTTGTGTGCTTCTGTGAACAATGATCGTCTTCGGGTTCCCATCAAATGCAAATGTTGTGCTGGCGGGGTCTTCGATTAGCATCTGTATTTTTTCGACAATGGCAATATCGTTTAGAGGCACATGAATCCTGCGGTGAACCGTAATAAGTCCTTCTTTTTGGCAGACCAGGGTGAGGGCGCCACCGCCCTTTACGGGAATGGAAAATCTGCCTTGCGCATCGGTTGTGGCGGTGCCGTATTGCGGCCGGTGATGAATCGTAACCAAGACACCGGCAATGGGTAGTTTTTCCAGGTCCCGGACCACGCCGGTTATAACCGCAAAACGGGCAGGTTCGTAGAATTCAGTCAACGCATCATCCGGGATCAAATCTTCGTATTGAGTTCCAAACGAACCGTCTGGTTGGGGTTGATACGGGCGTCTGATCACCTGGATGACATCAGAAGCGGTTCCTCCCGCACTGGAGGCAGTGGCCGAGATGCGGTTGTTTCCCACCTCAAGAGGGACATCCGATGCGGTGAAACCCCCGTTTTTTGTGATGGCGGCAATCCCATTGACGGACACTCCGGCATTGTCTGGGGTTACCTTTCCGGAAACCGTAATGGCATAACTGCGGGTGACTTCACCCGCGGCCGGTTCCGTGATGCGAATCACCGGAGGCCTTCTAACGATTACCTTAGCGGTGTCACTAATGGCACCTCCAGACCCGTTTGCCTTGAGGGTATATGTTGTGCTGACATTGGGGGATACAGGCATCGATCCGTTGGGCTCCACCGGGTTGGCACCGGGATCCAGTACGCATGATTCAGCATTTTGGGTCTGCCATGAAAGGGTGCTGGTTTGCCCGATGTTGATCGTCGCCGGATTCGCAGTAAACGTAACGATTTCAGGTGGAGCGGAAACAGACTCGGTTCTGATTTCAATATGGATGGCGGCGCCGGGTGAGCCCTTGAGAAACACCGCCAGGTGGTTTTCGGTTTTCAGTTCGGCATCTTTAATGAATTCGGTTTCTGCGCCAGTCAGAAAATTTCGCAGGAGAATAAACTGACCGTTTAACAGCACAAATCCGCCGTAAATCTGTTTGTCGGAAATGGCTTTTTGAATTGTCAGGACACCATTGTCCGATTTATCACAGTTAAAGTTGTGGTAGGAAAAATGCAGGTGCCATTTGCTGATTGCAAAATTTTTTACGAAAACATCCGGATTGTTAGCATGGGCAGGCGTGGCAGGGGCAAATGAGATTATCGCCAAAAAAAGAACAACAAGCGCGGGAAAGCCTTTTTTAAGTATCATGCGATCTCCCCATCAAAAGCGTCGGTGAAATTGCAAAAATTATTGGCTTTATACCTTATATAAAAAGAATTGATCCGGCAGGAAATGCGAGTGCTTCACTCTGGCAAAACAAAAGGATTTTTTCAACAAAATAATAAAATGTATAGAGTATATTACATGTGTTTATAACATTTGGCACCTGCCGGCAAAAAAGGGGTGCTGCTATTACAGTAGCTCAGTCGCCTGATGTCAGGCGACTGAGCATCACCGGGGCGAATTATTCTTTTTTGGGTGCTGAATCTTGGACAACAATCAATTCCTGATTCGCCGCGAATACTTTTTGGCCGATTCCGGGGACCTGCATCAAATCCTCCGGCATTTTAAAAGCACCGTTTTTTTCGCGATAGGCAATGATTCTGGCGGCAATAGCGGGGCCAACCCCTTTGAGCCGGGTCAGCTCCCCGGCCGAAGCCGTATTGATATTCACTTTTTGAACCTCTGCGGCACTGACATTAATGACACTGAGCCATCCGATTAATACCGCGACCAATACTGCCATAACCATTTTGCGATTGTTCATTGCGTCCTCCTTTCAGTGTTTCAGGGTTTTAGCCACCAGGACCATGGGCCGTCCATTTGTCTGGAATCTTCTTTTATCG
>JAOZPY010000281.1 GCA_029932495.1 Desulfobacterales bacterium | reverse complement strand
ATGTCAAGGGCCGGTGGTCCCAGGTGGAAAACCAGCTCAAACGCCGCTACGATCTAATCCCGAATCTGGTGCAGACCGTAAAGGGATACGCCAAACATGAAAAGGAAATCTTTGAAAACATCGCCCAGGCGCGCACCCGCTATTTCCAGTCCGACAGTGTAAAAAGCCGCATCGAAAACGCCAACCGGCTCGAAAGCGCCCTGTCGCGGCTGCTGCTGCTCCAGGAACGCTATCCGGACTTGAAGGCCAATGAGTCTTTTCTGAAGCTGCAGGACAGCCTTGAAGGGACGGAAAACCGCATCGCCGTGGAAAGAAAGCGGTACAACGACGCGGTCCAGGCCTTAAATACTTATATCCGCACTTTCTTTGGCAGGTTTTATGCCATGATAGCCGGCGTTTCACCGGCACAGTATTATAAGGTCCCCGAGGGCCAGGCTGAGGCACCCAAAGTAAAGTTCTAAACCGCGTGTTTCAAATTTTTCACGCCCGGGGAAGCCAACGGGTTGGACAGTGTGCGGCAGGAAATTCAATTATTTTTTGGCAGGACCGCCTTCAGCGAGAGGTTCTCCGGCCTCTTCGGTCCGGGGATTATATGCATGCTTGTGAATAAAAATTCCGATAAACAGCATGAAACAATAAACTGAAAAAAAATAATATAGCGCCCCATCCCGGCTGTGCAGGCCCATAAACAAAAATGCAACCGCACTGTAAAAAAGCAGTTTGGTTTTCATGGTCACAATTCCCCAATCGGGCGTCAACCCTGATTAATTTTAATCCAACGAACGCCCAGCGTTGCGGGCTTTCTATCAACATTATCGGGGAATAAACTAAAAAACTTTAGCCGGTCAACCGGAAGCCGGCCGGAATCAGCCGTTTCTTGCCTGCTTGAGCAGGCCGGGTGCCACGCCGAGGATAAACAGATCTCCCAGGGGGCCGTTGCACAACAGGGTAACAACGGACAAAATCATCGTGTAAATGTAAACTTCCGAGTCCACCACCACGGCCTTAAGCGTCTGGGAGTAAACGAGAAAAAAAACCAGATCTGCAACAGCAATGATCATAAGCCCCCATACGGCCCATTTGCGCAGGTTCCACACTCCCACCGCAAAAACAACCAGGGGAAGCATGCCCAAAGTGAATTTATAAGCCAGCAGCCGTAACACGGCTTCGGATTGGACCGGTTCCCAGGCCAACCATAAAAAGGCCCTGAAAAAAGCCAACCACCCCAGTGCCCAGGCCGTCCAGGGATATTCCAAATTTATTCTTTCGGGTGGAAAAATTCGAACGGCATGCTCATTCATAGAAACCCCCATTACAAAAAGTGCCATTCACCATTTACGGGTGGCCGACAGTTGTATCGCGCACCGGTTTCAGCCCCGGGCAGTTCGGCGACAATAAGCAATTTGAAATCGATTGTCAATGGTTCAACCGGCGGTTGGTCGTCAGAATTGTCGCCTGAATGGGGCCATGAAGATTTTGCTGGATCCACACCTATCTGAGCAAATTGCCGATGGACAGCAAAATGAGAAAAAGCGAAAGCATCGCTCCGATCAGGCCGACGATGAGCGGATGGCGGAATAAAAACGTGTCCAGCTGGTTGCTGGACATGTCCAGTTTTGAAACCATCGGCTTGGTTTCAAACCAGGAATTTAATTTTTTTTCGATGCGTTTCATTCTGCCCGGCGCCAACAGGAGCATCAAGCCGAATACCAGCCCCAGAAAACAGCCGACCCTGGCAATCCAGACAATGGCCTGCAGGAAAATTTCACCAAAAAATTGAGCCTGCCCAGGGTCAAAAAAAATTGACGCCAACCGGCTGACATCCAGTTTAAAGAAGAAAAAAGACAGGGCAAACAGTGACCCCGCAGACATGAGAACGCCGATCAGCGCATGATGATAATAAAAAAAATCGGTCAGCTCAATTTCTTTGTCCAGAACATCAAGTTTATTCTCAATATCTATGGAGCGGTTGAGAATATTGCTCAGGCTGAGGGCCAGGCCGGGGGAAAAGAGCAGCATCAATGAAAATGTCATTCCCAGAATTCCGAAAACCAACGTCAATATTTCGATGGCCTGGAAACCTATCTGCCGTATGATATCCATTTTAATTCCTGAAATCCAAAGGGCCGATTGAGTGACACTGAGTCAACGCCAGTGCTTTAAATGTTGAACTTGTAACCGGGTGCCCAGCACCCGGTTTGTAAGACAAAAATCAAAGCCCGCTGCAATTTTGATCCCTACCGATGATTTGGTTGCTGCGCCAGGTGAGTTTCTGAGAGCCGATGTTACTTTTTATATCGGTTGATCGTACAAAAACTTGACCCAACAGCCTATTTATTTTGAAATCAGCTTCCTGGCCAGTCTGTTGACCTTCTCACTGGCGATGGCCTCAAGTTTTTTTCTGACAGTGCGTGAATAGTATTCCCGTTCCGTTTTAGTAAAAGTCTTCCCGTCGCGTTTTTTAATAACCAGTTCTTTTTGTTTTGGTGAGAACAATCGATCCAGAAGTATGTCCAGGTCAACGGCTTGAATCTTTCGCAGGCCATGCGCTGCAACACCAGCGGGCGTTTCGAAAGGCTCAGCAGTAAGAATCCGCAATGATTTCCGCAACGCCCGGGTGGAAACACACATCCCGCTGCTCAGCTGAACCTCACCTTTGGATGGCAGGCTCCCATATTTGGACTCCAGAAAAACGGCGATCTTGTCCAAATTGGCAGGAGGGTCCAATCCGACCTGTTTGAAAAGACCCGCACTGACCAGAAGCAGTTTTTCCAGATTTTGCCGCTTGGGACTGGTTTCCCAGTAGCGTGAGAACAATGCCTGAGAGTTCAGTGCCATGCCGCGCCGGGCGCAAATAGCCAGAACAGCGGGAAAACGGGCCACCACCTCGGCATCGGCCGAATTGGCCAGCGCATCCAGAATAAGGGCGATCTGGTTTTCGGTAACCTTCTTTTTCCCGGAATCTTTCAGCAAAAGATCCATACTCTGCAATGGCGCCCGGGAACCGTTGCTCTCTTGATTGGCGTCTTGCCGCCTCGTAACCTTCATAATGGCCGTCCTGGATGGCAATAATTTAAAGCCCGTAAAGAATCCAGACCCGCAAAATCGGGTCGTCGGATGGTTAGATTATAAAAAATTATACCGTTGTTCTGAAAAGAATGCAATAAATTTTGTACCTATAAATACAATCGACCAGGGCCGGCCCTATCCGTTGTATACTTTTTGACGGGCGGCGGCGGCTTTTACGAGGGTTTCTACATGGATATCCACGTAGTCGAAAACCCGGGCCTCCTTTTTCCCCGGAGCGGGGCGCAGAACCCGGCCAAGATACTGCAGGACCCGACCACTGAACCGAATCGGGGTGGCAAGAAAAAGTGTCGACAGGTTCCGACAGTCAAAACCCTCACCGATCAACTGACCCGTGGCAATCACCACGCTGGCTTGTTTGGCGTTTAATTTGCCGATCACCTTCCGGCGCTCATCCGCATTCAGATCACCGGTCAGCAGTTCAGCTGTCACCTTGAATCGGAATCGCAGCAGGGCCAGCAAATTTTCACAATGGGCCTTGCGGTCGGAAAGAACCAGGCAAATGCCTGTGCCGGCGGCAGATTCCCGGGCGACATCCGACGCGATGAGAAGATTGCGCCGGGTGTCGGCGGTTAGTTCCGAAAGCATTTTGCTGTATTCTGTCACCGGATCGCAGTGTGGTTTAAAAAAGGTCTTGCGCATGATGACCTCCGCCTTAAGGACATCTCCGGTTGCAATCAGGTGGTTTTTATCCACTTCATGGTGCACGTCGCCCAGATGCCAGAATATCAGTTTTGATAACCGATCACGCCGCCAGGGAGTAGCTGACAAACCCAGCATGTACCTGGAATCAAAACAGGTGACTGCATCGGTGAAAGTACGACTTGGGCAGCGGTGGCACTCATCCACCACCAGAAAGCCAATGCGGGGGGCGACTTCTTCGGCGCATTTGTACAGGGACTGCACCAGAGCGACGGTCATCGCATCGCCGACATCTTTTTTGCCCGCACCGATGGTTCCCACCTTTTCGGCCGGAATTCCTAAAAAAGTTTCGATGCGTTGAACCCATTGGGCCGCCAGATCCTTTGTGTGCACAACAATCAGCGCTGGCTGTTTGCGCCGGGCAATCATGTACAGGGCCATCACTGTTTTTCCGGACCCTGTGGCAGAATTGAGGGTGCCGAAATCTCTGGCCAGCATCTGCTCCACGGCCTTGCGCTGAAAGGGGCGCAAAGTTGCATTGAAAGAAAAATCTATTTCTGCCAGGCTGCGCCGCTGGTCATCGATTTCATATTGAACCGCATGCCGGCGGCACATCAGGATCAACTGGCGCATAAAGCCCCGGGGAATCCACAACCCCGTGGCCCCGACTTTGTCATAAAACCGCAGCTGCCTAGGTGTGCCCCGGTTCCAGCGCCCCATGCGTTCATTTTCCACCCACTTGGGATTTAAAAACTTCAGCCTTTCGGTGAGGGTTTCCATGAGCACCGGAGGGACATTTTTCAGCCGCAGGTTGTTGGTCAGCGTGATGGTAAACGGAAGTGTCATGGATTTAGTTCTATCTAAACCCTCCACCTCTGGTGGAGGACCCGGAGAGGCGATAGT
>JAOZPY010000280.1 GCA_029932495.1 Desulfobacterales bacterium | reverse complement strand
GCTTCCCGGGGCTGCCGGTTTCACTGCTATCCCTGTGCGGTGGCTTACCTGGGTGGGAGAAAATTCCGGCCGCGGCCCATTGACAGGGCGGTTGAAGAGATGGCCGGCATTGACAACAACCGCCTGTTTCTGGTGGACAACTCCCTGGCCCAGGATACGCGCTGGGAAATGGATTTGTTCCGCGCCATGATCGGGCTGGGGAAAAAATGGTGCAGCCATCCCATCGAGGACAAGCCGGAGGTGCTCGAGCTGGCCGCCCGGGCCGGTGCGTGGTACGTGTACCAGGCGGTTTTTGACACTTCGGATTATATCCGGCAGCGGATTGAACGCTACCACGATTATGGTATCGGGGTGGAAGGCACCATCCTGCTGGGCCTGGATCATCACACCGAAGACAGCATCAAGCGGCTGATTGATTTTTTACTGGAAATCGAACTGGACACCGCCGAGTTCACGGTGCTCACGCCGTTTCCACACACCAAGGCCTATGAGGATCTGAAACAGCAGGATCGGATATTTTCTTACGACTGGGATGATTATACGGCCGACAAGGTCGTCTATCATCCCCGGCACATGTCGGCCGAGCGGCTGCAGGAGTTGTTTTATTACGCCTGGGACGCATTTTACGCTGATGAGCCCCAGGAAATTAAGATGTTCAAGCTTTTCCACCGGGTGGTCCAAAAGGAGATGGCCGACGGCACGTTCCGACCCCGCGACCGGTCCCTGGCATCGGTGGCCTTCGGCAGAAAAGTTTAAGAGGAAATATCTTGTCCCAGCGAGAAAATCGACTTTTTACGACTTCATCAAAGCTAGGAGAATAAATCATGCTGTTGGCAATCAATACGAACAACACCAACACCATGCTGGGGTTGTATCAAAACAAAGAGTGGATCGCTAACTGGCGTATTGCTTCCGACCGGGCAAAATTGCCGGACGAATATGCCATGCTGCTCAAAAGTTTGTTTGATTTTGCGGGGTTCAAATGGAAGGATATATCCGGCGTGGCCCTTGCCAGTGTGGTGCCGCAGCTGACCACGACAATGGTGGAAATGAGTCATCGATTTTTAGAACATGATCCCCTGGTGATATCGCCGGATATTAATACCGGGGTCAGGATTTTAATTGATTATCCGGCTGAAGTCGGGGCCGATCGCATCCTCAATGCCCTGGCGGCCCATCGTCTCCACGGCAGTCCGGCTATCGTTGTGGACTTTGGTACGGCCACCACATTCGATGCGATTTCGCAACAGGGGGATTATCTGGGGGGGGCAATTGCCCCCGGGCTTGGGATTGCAGCCGATGCATTGTTCAGCCGAACGGCCAAATTGCCGCATATTCAACTGACGGCACCACCGAGTGCCATTGGGCGCAACACCGTTCACGCCATGCAATCGGGTCTGGTTTTAGGATACGTCGGGCTGATTGAGGGACTGATCGAACGCATTCGTATAGAGCTTGGCGGGCAGGCAAAGGTTATCGGCACCGGGGGGATGGCAGCGTTGCTGGCCCGGGAAACAAAGGCGATTGAAATTGTAGATCAAATGTTAACGCTTGAAGGTCTGCGGCTGATTTATGATCTCAACCGGACCTAGGCCAAAAACTGATTAACCGCGTTTCAGCGGAACAACAAACATCATGGATGAAATTCAGCTACTTAAAAATAAAAATGTGGTGCTCGGTGTTACCGGCGGCATCGCGGCGTACAAAGTCGTCGATTTGACCAGCCGCCTGGTCAAGGCCGGTGCCCTCGTGGATGTTATCATGACAGAGGCGGCGACCCGGTTTGTGGGGCCCATCACCTTCCAGGCACTCACCCATCGGCCCGTTGTCACTGAAATGTTTTCCATGTACCAAGAGACAAAAATCGGTCATGTGTCATTGGGCCAACGGGCCGACATTATGATCATCGCACCGACAACGGCCAATACCCTGGCCAAGCTTGCCGGTGGATTTGCTGACAATATGCTGACAACCACCGCCCTTGCCTGTCGGGCACCCGTTTTGCTGGCACCGGCCATGGAAACCGGCATGTGGCAAAATGCCGCCACCCGGGCCAATGTTGATGTTTTGCGGCAGCGCGGCATGATCCTCATTGGACCCGAAGAGGGTCGGCTGGCCTCGGGGGGGTCCGGCGCCGGGCGGATGATAGAACCCCCACAGATTCTTGAAGCATGCCGCTGGTTGTTAGGGCGCAAGGGGCCGCTGGCCGGCCGCCGGGTTATCGTCACTGCAGGAGGCACCCGGGAATCTCTTGATCCGGTTCGTTTCATCGGCAATCGCAGCTCAGGCAAGATGGGTTTTGCACTTGCTCTGGCGGCCCGCGACCGCGGTGCGCAGGTGATCCTGATTCACGGTCCGGTACAAACATCTACGGCTTATGGCGTGAAAAAAGTTCCGGTGCAAACAGCCGACCAGATGCATGCGGCCGTGCTGGAAAGCATGGGTCAAGGCGATATTCTGATAATGGCGGCGGCTGTTGCAGATTACCGGCCTGCTTCATCCGCCAGGCAGAAAATTAAGAAAAGTCAGGACAGTCTCAGCATTGAACTGGTTCGCACGGCTGATATCCTCCAGGCGGTGGCCAGCCGGCGAAATGCCGATTCCAGGTTGCAACTCACTGTCGGATTTGCTGCTGAAACCGAAGATTTGCTGAAAAATGCCCGCAAGAAGCTGGCGGAGAAAAAACTGGATCTTATCGTCGCCAATGACATATCAGCTACTGACAGCGGCTTTGCTGTTGACAACAATCGGGTAACGATTCTGGACGCCGATGGGCAGGATATTGCATTGCCCCTGCTTTCTAAACGGGAAGTGGCTGAAAAAATCATGGACTGCGTTGCGGCGAAACTAAAAAAAATGAACCGGAAAAACGCCAAACCAGTGGGCACCAGCGGATGTGAGTGAAAGCCTTAAAAAAGCGATGGTGGCGATTTCTGATGACAATATACAGCTCTGCGCCAAAGTCACTTTAAAATTTACCGTGGCGATTTAAGCGGCTGGATTTGTTTTTAAATCCCAGTAAAGGCAGGCATTGACTTCGTACCATGCCAGGCCGGTGGTCATCGGCCCCCGGGTGCAGGGGCTGATAATGCCGCAGATAACGAAAAGATCAATGACATCATGCAGATCCGGAACGATCTCAAGCGGCCGCATGATGGTGCCCATGAGCCCGGCTTCAAGGCTATGGGAAGGCGCATGGTGTCTGACGTGCCGGAAAAATTGAACCAGCCCGTCGGCGTGCTCCCCGGCCTCCGCAAGTATTGATTCTTTTACCGCCCTTTCAGGGTCCAGTTTACCGGTCTGCCCGGCACGTTCGATCAGCTTTCGCACCACCGGCGGCATGAAATAGGCTTCTCCGGGGCACAGGGCCAGCAGCCGGTCTTCCCAGGCCGGGCTTTGCCCTGATTTTACCGGAATCAGCATGCGTTCTTCAAAAGCCGTCAGGATGCAATCATTTTTCTGGTTTTGCGGCAGGTCAATTTTTTCATAGGGCAGGACTTCAACCGGCAGGCCGGCTGCCAGCAGTTTTGCCAGGTTTTCGGCCTCATTTTGCTGAAGCTGAGAGCGCAGTGCGGTTTCAAGACGGTGGAGGAAGTTTTTCATCGCGTTACGGCCCCGGGCACACGCTGGGGTTGACTTCATATACCGGGGCTTTGGTTCTGGCCACCGGTCCCAGGGCGGCCAGTTTCGGGCTGATAACGCCGCCGCCCTTTAATATCGCAATCATGGCACCGGTCTTGTCTTTGATGCCGGCCCTGATGCAGGCGGCATTGATGGCCGCCGCACCGATGATATGATTGACGGCCTGGCCGGTAATTGCCGCGACAAGCGCCGGCATTTTCTGCCAGTCCGGCTCGCCCATATCCTGGTACAGTGATAAAACAGCCCTTGCGATATCCCACGTTCCGGTGGCAGCCGCCGCCTCTATCAGGTAGCGGGATATGTTCGGTGTTTCATACATTTCACCCGGTTCCATCAACATCAGCCGCTCATCCCATTCGGAGCAGCGCGGGGGGGCGGTGGGTATCAGCAATTTCCAGTCCCATGCAAACAGCAGCAGCTCTTCGATGTCGCGGGGTTCAATTTTTTGGATTTCCTCAAATGCAATGGTGGACTGGCGACAGGCCGCCATTAAAACATCGGCAAGACCGGGGGGCATTTTTTCACCATAGCGGGCGTAAAACGCGCTGGACAGATCGTTCATTTAAGATTCTCCGATGGCGGCTTGCAGGTCCTTGAAAACGTTGACGGCTTTCTGGTGCGCAATGACCCGCTCGTAACGTCCCTGCCAGCCGTATTTTTTAAGGCTTCTGCCGATGATAATTTTTGCCGTCGGCCGAAAAGCGTAACGCCAGATCCCGGTCCACAAAGGGCCCCGGCTTCTGACGCGCTCCGAGGGCTCCCACCATCCCAGCACCTTCTGGCGGTGATACCAGAAAAGGTATTGCAGGCGGTCCGAATCCAGGTGGCGTGTTTTTACATTGGCCCACATGCCGTTGTACCAGCGGTAATCGTCCGGGTTGGTCACCAGGCCTTCGTCTATCAGGTACTGGCGCATTCCGGTTTTGGGATAGGGCGTCAGGATCTGGCAGTAGGCCGTATCGGCCTGGATTTCTTTCAAGAAGCGGTAATTTTCGAT
>JAOZPY010000279.1 GCA_029932495.1 Desulfobacterales bacterium | reverse complement strand
TTTCAGCGCCTTAACGGCATCAATGACATTTTTCGAATGCCCGTGGGACGTGTCAATCAGAATCACATCGGCACCGGCATCCAGCAACGCCTGGGCACGTTCCATCATATCCGGGCCCACCCCCACAGCGGCCCCCACCCGCAAGCGCCCCATGCTGTCCTTGCAGGCATCGGGATATTTTCTGATCTTTTCAATGTCCTTGATGGTGATCAGGCCGGTGAGGCGACCGTTGCGGTCAACCACCAGCAGTTTTTCAATGCGGTGCTGATGCAGCAACTTTTTCGATTCTTCAAGACTGATGCCCTCCGGGACCGTAATCAAATTATCCCGGGTCATGACTTCTGAAATCTTTTTATCAAGGTTGGTTTCAAAACGCAGATCCCGGTTGGTTACGATGCCCACAAGCTGGTCAGCTTCGGTCACCGGCACGCCTGAAATGTGGTAGCGTTGCATAAGCTCAAGAATTTCACCGACCTTGCGGTCCGGATTGATCGTCACCGGATCCACGATCATTCCGCTTTCAGATTTTTTTACTTTGTCCACTTCCATCGCCTGGCTCTTGACGCTCATGTTGCGGTGGATAAACCCCATGCCGCCTTCCCGGGCCATGACAATGGCGGCGTCACCTTCCGTGACGGTATCCATGGCCGCACTGATAATCGGGATATTCAGGCTGATGTTGCGGGTCAGGCGGGTGCTGACATTGACATCCTTGGGCAACACATCGGAATAGTTGGGAATCAATAAGACATCGTCAAAAGAATAAGCTTCTTCAGGTGGTATTTTGGACATAAACATCCTCCATGAATTTATCGATAAAACCCCGGAGCCGGGCAGTTCGGTTTTGCAAATAGCAGATGTTTCCGGCGGCGGCCGCCAAAGCGCCTGGCATCGAATAGCAAATGACGGCCGCTTTGGCAATCTTTAATTGTTACCTTGACATCCAGCGCAAAGCCATAGTAAAGAATCCCGGCTCTTGAGAGCCGGCGCCCCTTGGCCATGGGACGCAGCAAACCGGATTTTTGACATCAAAACAGCAGGCGATCGTAATGCTGATCGAAATAAATCCGCAAAATCCCCAGCAACGCCTCATCAGCAGGGCGGTTGAAATTCTCAACCGCGGCGGCGTCGTGGTCTATCCCACCGACACCTATTTCGGCATGGGCTGCGACATTATGAACAAAAAGGCCATTGAACGCATCTACCGCTTAAAACAACGCGACAAAAGCAAGCCCTTCAGTTTCATCTGCTCCGGGCTGAAAAATATCAGCCATTACGCGAAAGTCTCCAATTATGCTTATAAAACCATGCGGCGGCTGCTGCCGGGTCCCTACACTTTCATTCTGGAAGGCTCCCGGCTGGTCCCCAAAATCATGCTGACCAAACGCAAAACAGCCGGAATCCGGGTGCCGGACAATGCGATCTGCCTGGCACTGGTCAATGCACTCGGCAACCCCGTCATCACCACCAGTGCCTCCATGCCTGACGGCAGCATCTTGCATGACGCCTCGCTGATTCATGATTATTTTGGTCCCCGTATCGATGCCGTTATTGAAGGCGGCGTGGTTCCCGGTCGGCCGTCCAGCGTCATTTCACTGATTGACGACCGTCCCGAAATAATTCGCAAAGGCATGGGAGATGTAAGTCTTTTTGAATAACCGGTGAGGGCCCGAAATGGGCGAAAAGGCCCCGGCCCTGCACTTCAACGGAGTGCAGCCGGCCAGAGGCCTGGAACAATCCGCCGGCCGGAATCAAATTCAGGGGTCAGGGGATATACCCCTTCACTCCGGGAAAAAGGCTGGCCGTACGGGGTCAAACGAGACTATTCCTCGTTTAGTTTCTCCTGCAAGTTTTCCCTCAAGATTTCACCAAAGCTCGAAGTGGCCGGACCAATATTGTTGACGTACTCACTGAGCAGATTCTGCTCGTCGTCCATCTCAAGACGTTTGATGGACAAACCGATCCGCCTTTCATCGCTGTTGATGTTCATCACCTTGGCGGTGATAACATCGCCAACATTGTATTTGCCCACCGGTGTTTTTATTTTCTCCTTGCTGATTTCCGACACGTGCACCAGGCCCTCGATGCCTTCCTCAAGCTCAACGAAAATGCCGAAATCGGTCAGGTTGGTGATCGTTCCGGTGATTTCCTTGCCGACCTCATAACGCTCGGCTACGCTTTTCCACGGATCTTCCTGAAGCTGCTTGATCCCCAGGGAAAAACGTTCATTCTCCTTTTCGATATCCAGAACAATGGCCTGCACCACATCGCCTTTTTTATACAGCTCCGATGGGTGCTTGATGCGTTTGATCCACGAAATGTCCGAAATATGCACCAGTCCATCGATGCCTTCATCGATACCGATAAAAAGGCCGAAGTCCGTAATATTTTTTATCTTGCCTTCAATGGTCGTACCGACCGGATATTTTTCGCTGATCACATCCCAGGGATTGGGAACCACCTGCTTCATCCCCAGGGATATCCTCCGGTTGTCGGGCTTGATGTCAAGCACGACCGCTTCGATTTTCTCGCCGACGGAAACCACTTTTGAGGGGTGCCGAATCTTGCGGGTCCAGGACATCTCGGACACATGGATCAGCCCCTCGATGCCCTCCTCCAGTTCGACAAAAGCCCCGTAATCTGTCAGGCTGACCACCGTCCCGTTGACCCGGGAGTTCACCGGATACTTTTCAGCAGCCACCGACCAGGGATCCGCGCTCAACTGCTTCATGCCCAGGGAGACACGCTCCTTTTCTAAATCAAAACTCAATATTTTTACGGTAATCGGATCACCGATGGAAAACATCTCCGACGGATGTTTGACCCGCCCCCAGGAAATATCGGTAATATGCAGCAGACCGTCCACGCCACCCAGATCGATAAACACGCCGTAATCGGTAATATTTTTTACAATACCTTCCACAACCTTGCCTTCATGAATGGAGGCCAGGGTGGTCGCCCGCTTTTCTTCCCGCTCTTTTTCAAGTATGGCCCGGCGGGACAGAACAATGTTGCTGCGTTTGCGGTTGTATTTCAAAATTTTAAAATCAAAGCTTTTGCCGACCAGGTCGTCAAGATTTCGAATCGGCCGCAAATCGGCCTGAGACCCGGGCAAAAAAGCCTGCACCCCGATGTCCACCGAAAATCCACCCTTCACCCGGCTGGTGATCACGCCCTGGATCGTGCCTTCCTCATCGTAGGATTTTTTTACTGCCTCCCAGACCTTGACATTGGCTGCCTTTTCCTTGGAAAGAACCACCCGCTCTTCTTCATCATCCCACCATTCAACCATCACCTCCACACTGTCGCCCACCCTGGCGGTGATATCGCCATCTTCTCCCCGGAATTCCTGGATGCGAATCTGTCCTTCGGATTTGTAGCCGATGTCGACCAGCACGTGATCCCGGTCGATGGATATAATTCTGCCGGTGACAACCTCACCCTCGGCAAAGCGTTTAAAGCTCTCCTCATACAGATCCATCACGCTTTCCATGCTTTCCGGTTCTTCAAGTTCCGGGGTGGTGTCGGATGGCTTGTCTGCCGGTGCGGTTTCAGCAACCGTCTCATCGGGTTGCGGTGTTTCGGCTGCTGCTGAATCCAAAGCGGTCTTGTCCTCGTCTGGATTGATGTTTGTGTTTTCCTCGTTGTTGTTTACATTAACCATAAAAAAAATTCCCCCTTAGCCGATTTAATGATATCTGCGGATCAGCTCCGCACAATCGAATACTATTAGCAGACCTGCTGGAAAAAGCAATAATTTATTTTAATTTGATGCATTCATCCCCAACAAATTCGCTATGGCACCGCACAACAAGGACAATTGCGATTACTTCAGGATGTGGGTTACCATCAGGTCTACCACAGCATCAACCGTTAACTGTGTGGAATCAATAACAATTGCATCTTCAGCGGCTTTCAGCGGCGCCACTTTCCGGCTGCTGTCGTTTTTATCGCGTTGCCGCATATCCCGCTCGACATCTTCCCGTCTTGGGGCAATTTTAGATTTTTGTCTCAATTCTTCATAACGCCTTAAAGCCCGGGCTTCGGTAGAAGCACTCAGAAAAAATTTTACATCCGCGTCCGGAAAAACGACCGTGCCCATATCACGGCCTTCCACCACGGCGGCCTTCCGGGCGCCTAAGCTGCGCTGCAACCCCAGAAGATAATCTCGCACCACCGGCCGGGCGGAAACCGCCGATGCGAGCATGGTTACCTCCGGCGTCCGGATGTAATCCGTAACGTCTTGGCCGTTTGAAAAAAGCCGCTGCTCCCCATTAATTTCCCTGAATTCCAGGTTCAGTTCACTGCAAAGCTGCTGTAAAGCGGCATCATCGCCGGGGTCAATCTGACGGGATTTGGCAGCCAGGGCCACAGCGCGGTAAAGTGCACCGGTATCGATATACCGGTATCCCAGCCGGTCGGCCAACGCACGGCTGACCGTTGTCTTGCCGGCCCCCGCCGGCCCGTCGATGGTGATAAGCAGCTCTTTCACAATCCAGGTGACCCTGATGCCTGTTTATATTTTGACGGTTGACGGTTGCTATAAGCGAAACGGTTCAGGGTCCAGGGTGCAAGGAGCCGCTGCTCGCCTTATACCCGAAAGATTTTTTCCTTCACCTTTAACCTTGTACCCTGTACCCTGAACCCTTCTTTTCCTTGAACCTTGTACCCTGTA
>JAOZPY010000017.1 GCA_029932495.1 Desulfobacterales bacterium | reverse complement strand
ATCGAAGATCCCGTCGATGTTGCCGTGGTGGCCACTCCGGCCCGCAGCCTGCCGGCCGTTTTGGAAGACTGCGGTCGTAAAGGGGTCAAGGGGGCGGTTGTGCTGGCCGGCGGATTTTCCGAAATCGGTGGTGAAGGGCGCAGCCTCGAACAGGAAATGGTAAAAGTCGCCCGTAAATACAACCTGCGGATCATCGGTCCCAACACTTCAGGAATGATAAACCTGCATGACCACCTCAACCTGGTGGGCCTGCGCAATGCGCCGGCGGGTGACATCGCGCTTTTAACCCAGAGCGGCAACATGGCCCTGACGTTGATCACCGAGGCCAAGCTCAAAAGCCGCAAAGGCTTTTCTTATTATGTGGGGGTCGGCAATGAATCCGACATCAAATTCCACGAGTACCTGGATTTTTTCAGGCGCGATCCCCGGACAAAAGCGATTCTGATGTATGTGGAAGGGCTGCACAACGGCCGTGAATTTTTACAGCAGGCATACAGGACCACCCTTGAGAAACCCATCATCCTGCTCAAAAGCGGTCGTTCGTCCACGGGCAAAAAATCCGCCGGATCCCACACCGGTTCCCTGGCCGGAATGTCTGAGGTCGCCAGGGGCGCCTTCCAACGTGCGGGAATCGTGGTCATCGAAAACTCCGACGAACTGTTTCCTGCCGCCGAAGCCCTGTCCAGTCTGCCGCCGATTAAAAACAACAAGGTGGCCATCCTGGCCGACGGCGGCGGACATGCGACCATTGCCGCGGACCTGCTCACCGACCTGGGCGTTGAAATCCCCGAGTTGTCTTCCAAAACCCAGGAAAAATTGCGCCAGATCCTTCCGGGGGCCGCTTCGGTCCCCAACCCGGTGGATGTCGCCGGCGGCACCGATGCCGACCCTTCCGTATTTGCAGACTGTGCCAAAATCATCCTGCAGGATCCCAATGTCGGCGGGCTTTTGATCGTGGGCCTTTTCGGCGGTTATGGGATTCGGTTTGCGCAAAGTCTGGCCTTGATGGAAGAAGATGCCGCTCACCGCATGGGCAAACGGGTGCGCAAAAGCAAAAAGCCCATTGTGCTGCATAGCCTTTACAGTTCTGAAAAGCCCCACTCCCTGGACCTGCTGCGTTATTACGGCATCCCGGTGCATGACTCCCTGGATGTGGCCGTCAAATGCATCGCCGTGTTGGCCGAATACGGCAATTACCTTCGCAGCTACCACACCAAATCCAATTTTGTTCTCAACTGGCGTGCCAAGGCCCGGCCGCAAGCCGAACGGATTATCCAAAAGGCACTCACCGAGGGACGCCGCTCCCTGCTGGAGCATGAAGCCAAGGCCCTGCTGGCCGAACACGGCGCTCCCGTATCCCGGGATCTG
Organism: Desulfobacterales bacterium; assembly: GCA_029932495.1. Lineage (GTDB taxonomy): Bacteria > Desulfobacterota > Desulfobacteria > Desulfobacterales > JAFDCJ01 > JAFDCJ01. The sequence continues at coordinate 15,465 of JAOZPY010000017.1, read as the reverse complement.
CTGGCCAAAACGACCGATGAGGCGGTCACCATCGCCAGAAATATCGGCGGCGAGGCGGTTTTGAAAATCGTCTCCCCCCAGATTCTTCATAAAAGCGATGCGGGGGGGGTACGCACCAATATTCGCGGCGAAGATGAAGTCCGCCGCGCCTTTAAGGAAATTACAGAAAATGCGCGCCAATTTGACCCCGATGCTGAAATCCTGGGCGTACTGGTGTGCCCCATGGTTGGCGAGGGTGTGGAAATAATCATCGGGACAAAATACGACGACCAGTTCGGACCGGTGATCATGTATGGACTGGGAGGCATCATGGTGGAGGTCTTAAAGGATGTCTCTTTCCGGGTGCTGCCGATTACGCCCACGGCGGCCCGCAAAATGATTGAAGAGACAAAATCCTATCCGATCCTCGACGGCGCCCGGGGCAGACCGCCGCTGGATCAAAAAGCCATTCGCCGCCTGTTGCTGCTGTGTTCCGAAATTATCGAGGCTTACCCGGAAATCGAGGAAATGGACCTCAACCCGGTCATCGTGCACAGGACCGGGTTGAGCATCGTGGATGCCCGCATCATTTTAAAACAAGGAGACCCGCTGAAATGAAAACCATCATCACCACCGGCAATGCTCCGGCGGCCATCGGACCTTACTCCCAGGCCGTACAGATTAATGATCTGCTTTTTGTTTCCGGACAGATTCCCATGGATCCCGAAACCGGCAACCTGGTTGAAGGCGATATCGAGGTTCAGACAAAACAGGTGCTGGAAAACCTGAAGGCCATCATCGAAGCCGCCGCAATGGACCTGCAAAACGTGGTCAAGTGCTCCTGCTTTTTAAAGGACATGAACGATTTTGTCCGCTTTAATTTAGTATACGAAGCCTATTTTCCGCAAGATCCACCGGCGCGTGAAGCCGTGCAGGTGGCCAGGCTCCCCAAGGATGTGAGCATTGAAATATCGGCCATCTGCAGCCGGAGCTGATTGCGGCGGCAGTCGTGCCGTTTAATTGCCGGAATGCCGAAAGGCCTGCAATCGAGTTTGAGCGGGCGGTTTTCCGGCAAACAGGCCCGTGATATCCTTGACAATCAGATAAAGAGCGGGAACGTACAGCAGGGTCAAGACGGTGGCGGCAATCAGGCCGAAGCTGATGCTCACCGCCATGGGTATCAGGAACTGGGCCTGGAACCCGCGCTCGAGCAGCAGTGGGAAAAGTCCGGCCACAGTGGTCAACGAGGTCAGCAGCACCGGGCGAAAACGCGCCCTGCCGGACTCTATCACGGCCTGGTTTTCTTCCATGCCGCCACGGATGGCCCGGTTGATAAAATCAATTAAAATCAGTGAGTCGTTGACCACGATGCCCGAAAGGGCCACGATGCCGAAAATGCTGATAATGGTAAACTCCAGGCCCATGACCAAATGGCCCAGCACGGCTCCGATCAGCCCGAACGGAATGGCCATCATGATAATGACCGGTTGAATGTAGGAACGAAATTGGCTGGCCAGCAGGAGGAAAATACCCATCATGGCCAGCACGTAACCGATTTTAATGCTGTCCAGGGATTCCCGGGTTTCCTTGGCCTGGCCTTCCAGGTCGTAACTTAGCCCCGGGTAACGCTGCATCAACCGGGGCAGGAAATCAGCCTTCAACGCCGCCAGGATATTGTTGGCATTGGCCCGGGTTTCGTCGATGTCCGAGATAACAGAAATCGTGCGCTTGCGGTTAACCCGGTTGATCACCGAATAGGAACGACCCCGCACGATACGGGCCACTTCTTCGATGGGAATTTGCCGGCCGTCACGGGTGCGGATACGCATCTCTTCAATGCCTGAAATGCTTCGGCGGTCACGGTCGGTATAGCGCACCATCACTTTAACATCATCACTGCCGCGCTGAATGCGCAGAGCCTCTTCGCCGTAAAAAGCCTGGCGCACCTGCCGGGCAATGTCGCGCATGGTAACGCCCAGGGACCGGGCACCGGGCTTAATGCGCACCCTGCGTTCCTGTTTGCCGGGTCTGAAATTGTCGGTGATATCGAAGGTCCCCGGGTAGGTGCCAATTTCTTTTTTGACCTCTTCGGCCGCCTGCTGCAACTGGTCAAAATCCTGCCCGGACAGCTGAACTTCAATGGGGTTGCCGGCCGGCCCGCCTTCCAGAGTGGAAAAGGTCAGGCTCTCCAGGCCGGGAATGTCTCCGATCAGATCTCGCCATTTGTTCAGGATGACAGCGGTGGAAAGATGGGGCCGTTGTTCCGAAGAGGCCACCTCGATCCACACTTCCCCCACATGGCTGCCGATCTGAGCGGGTTTATAGTCCCGCCGGGGGATCACCCCCACCATCGAAAAAACATTCTTTACCAGGTTAACGTTTTTCGGCGTATAGCGGGCCAGTTCCCGGTCGAGGTCAAAGGCTTTTTTTTCCAGCCGTTCGATGGCCTCTTCGGTCAGGTAAAAGGGGGTCCCCAGCGGATAGCTGGCGTCGGCGATAATCCAGTTGCTTTCCCCCTTGGGGAAAAAAACAAATGGCACGTATCCGCCGATGACAACTCCCAGACTGATGATCAGAATGCCCACACCGATGGAAAACGTAAAATAGCGGTTTTTTACCACGTAGCGAATCGCCGGCGTGTAAAGTTTTTCAATCACGAAGTTCAGCCCCCCCTCCACCCGGCTGCGCAGTCTTTCGTGCCAGGAGGCCAGGCGCCGGCTTTTGCGTTCCGAATACACCAGGGCGTGGTGCAGGTGGGAGGGAAGGATCACCAGCGCTTCGAAAAGTGACATGATCAAAATGGCGATGACGGCGATGGGCATCACGGCGATGAATTTTCCCATGATCCCGGAAATAAACAGCAGCGGACAAAAGGCCACAATGGTGGTGGCCACCGCCATGAGCACCGGGCCACCGACTTCCTTGAGGCCGTCGACGACCGCCGCCGTCGCTGTTTTTCCCCGGCCGTAATGGGAGAAAACATTCTCCCCCACCACAATGGCATCGTCAACCACGATTCCCAGGGTCATGATAAAACCAAATAGGGAAATCATGTTGATGGTCTGTCCCAGGTAGTCCAGGGTCAGGAACGCCCCCATAAATGCCACCGGAATGCCAAAGGAAACCCAGAAGGCCAGACGGATGTTTAAAAACAGGGCCAGGGTGATGAACACCAGCACGATGCCCTGCAGGCCGTTGCGCAGCAGCAGGTCAATGCGCTCCTGGACCATTACCGACAAATCGCCCCAGACGGCCAGATGCATATCGGGTGGAAGCAGCCCTGACTGCCGGGCGATATAATGCTTGACGATACGCGTCAGCTCGATGATGTCCTGGTCGCTGGTACGGTTGACCTGGACAATGGCCGCCGGCTGGCCGTTGAAACGCGTCTTGATATCAGTGTCTTTAAAACCGTCGATGACCGTGGCCACCTGCCCAAGCCGGACCACCGTCCCGTCGGCGAGGGTGATCAGCGGCAGCTGCTTGAATTCATCGCCTGTGTACAGCTGTCCCTTGGCCCGGACCAAAATTTCTCCCTGCCCGGTTTTGATGGTTCCACCGGGAAGATCGAGGCTGCCCGAACGCACAGCCTCGACCACCCGGTCAAAGGAAAGGCCGTAACGGCGCAGGTTTTCTTCGGAGACTTCCACCGAAATTTCATAGTCCCGCACCCCCACCAAGTCCACCTGGGTGATCGTGTCCGGCTGCCTGAATTTAAGCCGTTGGGCGAGCCCCTTGATCAGACCCATAAAACCGGAGACATGGCCTGCAGGCACGGGCCTGGCATCCAGCAGGTCGTCACGGATTTTTTCAGCCGCCTTTCTCAGCCGTTTTTCTGTCAGCTCGCCGTAGACTGCCACCGAGATAGTGGGATCGCGTTTGATTACTTCAACAACCTGGGGTTCTTCGGCCTCGTCAGGAAAAGTGTCGATGCGGTCAACTTCATCTTTGATCTCATCGAGAACTTTGCGGACATCGCTGCCGGTCTCCAACTCCACCAGCACCGAACCGTGGCCTTCGCGGGCGGTGGATATCACCCGTGATATGCCGTCGATGCCCTCGATCTGCTCTTCAATCTTGATGCAGATGCCCTCTTCGACCTCCCGGGGAGTGGAGCCCGGGTAATCCACAGCGATGTTGATCATGTCCAGGGAAAACTGGGGAAACATCTCCCGGCGCATCTTGACCAGCGTCAGCAGGCCGGCCACGATGATAAACAGCATAATCAGGTTGACAGTGACATTATTTTTTATGGACCAGTTGCCGATCGCTTTCACGTTGTGCTGTTTTCCGGCACGGCCGTGCCAAGTCAGGAATTATTTTCTTTCAGCCGAACCCGCATCCCCTCCATTGCCGATGGCAAGGGGGTCTTGACAATCAGATCTCCGTCGACCAGGCCTTTGCTGATGACAACCTTATCTTTATAGGCTCGCAGCACCCGAACCGGCTGGATCCTGAGCCGATCGGCATCCACAATATAGACCATGTCTTCGTCGTGTACCACGTGCCGGGGCAATACATAGGCATTTTCCACTTCGCGCCCCTTGATGCTTACCGTCACAAACACCCCCGGTCGCAGCAGATGGCTGTTGGGGTTGGCGGCGGCATCCACAGGCGCATCGATTTCCACCACCACGGGCAGCGTGCGTGTCTTTTCCTCCATCTGGGCCTTGACGCGCGTCACCCGTCCCTTCCAGTGGTAGCGGGTACCATCGTTTTCAAAGGTAATCGTTGTTTCAAGGGACACCAGGTCCCGCAACCCGGCCGGAAACCACTTTAGGTCTTTTACGGAAATATTGACCTCGGTTTCCAACTGGCCGGCATAATAGATCCGCCCCAGGTACTGGCCGGCATTGACATGCTGTCCTGTTTCGATGGTCTTCTCAAGCACCCAGCCATCAAAAGGCGCAGTAATTTTCGTGCGTTCCAGGGCCAGGCGCGCCTCCTTGAGCATCACCCGGGCCATGGCCAGCTGGGCGTTGAGCTGCTCTTTTTGCGGCCCGGTCAGGGCCAGTTGATTTTTCAACCCCTGAAGGCGTTCGAAACTGGCCAGGTATTTCTGCTCGGTACGGTCGAAATTGGATTGGGACACCACTTTTTTTTCAGCCAGCCGTTTGATCCGCACGACTTCCTTTTTGGCCAGGGCGGTATCCGAACGGGCAATTTTAATCCGGTTTTTCAGGTTGCGCACTTCCTGTTCCAGGCGCTTGACTTCCGCCTGTACTTGAAGAATCTGCACTTGCCGGTGTTCTACTTCCAGCTCGTAGTCCCGCGGATCGATTTGAATCAGCAACTGACCCTTGCGGATAAAGCTGCCCTCTTCAAAGGATGGGTCCACGGCGATGATCTGCCCGCGCACCTGGGCGATGATTTTCAGGGCCTCCCGGGGTCTGACCGTGCCGTAAGCCTCGATCAGCATATTTATCTTTTCGGCCTTCGCCGGCATCACCTCTACCAGCCGGCCTTTTTCCACCGGCACCCGGCGTTCGGCCTCGGGTTTCAAGGTGACCAACAAAACAGCGATCACCAGAGCCGCCACCAGCACGATAACAACCCGAGCCGTCTTAAACATTGCTCCTTTTTGCATGTCAAACTGCCCCGGAAAAAAGCGATTCCTTTTCAAATATTTATGCAGCGCATACGGCGCTAAATTTTTGAGGCTTACGAAACTTCCTTAAAATGTTAATTATATGACAGCCATCACTTTTTTTCAAGCCGAAGACCAAATAAAACAGCCGCCTGCTTTAACACGAAGCAAGCGGCTGTCTGGATACGCAAAACGGTTTCGCGCCGATTATTTGCCTTCTGCGATTTTTTCCGTCAGCACCGGGGCAAATTCGAGCAGATCTTCCACGATACCGACATCGGCCACCTGAAAAATCGGTGCTTTCGGATTCTTGTTGACGGCCACAATAAACGGATTGCCCTTGAGTCCCCCCAGGTGCTGGAAGGACCCGCTGATACCCAGCGCCATGTAAACCTTGGGTTTGACTGTCTGCCCGGAGGTGCCCACCTGGCGTGATTTCTCAAGCCACTTGGCATCAACGATCGGACGGGAACAGGAAACCACCGCTCCCATGGCTTCGGCCAGCTCCTCGGCAATTTCAATGTTGTCCTGGTCCTCAATGCCCCGGCCGACGGAAACCAGAACATCTTCCTTGGTGATGTCCACATCGCCGACTTCGGCTTCCACAGTTTCCAGGTAGCGTCGACGCAGCACAAGTTCTCCGATTTCAGATGATTTGTCGATCACCTGGCCGCCGACACCGGCCGCCCCATCCGCTTGGAAAACACCCGGGCGCACGTTAATAACCGCTCCGTTGGACAGATCACAATTTACATGGGTGCTGACCTGGCCACTGAATTCCTGTCGAACCGCTTTCAAAGTATCGCCTTCCAGTCCCTCAAAATCCACAACATCAGGCACAAACGTCGAATCCAGCATTATGGCAAGACCCGGGGAAAGATCCATGCCGAAGGTATCATGGGCAACCAGAACAACGGCGTCGGCAGGCAAAACCTTGACCAGCAACTGCCGGATAATCTCGGCATTGGGATAGGCCAGGGCTTCATTGTCGAATTTCCAAACCTCTTTATAGGATGCGGTCACTTCATTGCACACCGCATCGAGATCGGACCCCGATCCGGTGACAATTGCCGTGGGGGAAGCATCCGGATTGATTTTTCCGGCCGCCTTGACCAGCTCAAGGGCGGTGTCATCAGCCTTACCTTCCTTGTATACAATATATGCAAAAACCTGTCCGGCCATTATTTAATCCCTCCTTTGGCTTTTAACATTTCGATCAACTTGTCGGCCACCTCTTCCAGGCTGCCTTCCAGGATCTCGGCACCTTCACCAAGGTCAGGCACAAAATAGTCCAGCCGTTTTACCCGCGCCGCTGCAGCTCCCACGGAATCCGCCGCAACTCCCAGCTCGGACGTTCCCCAGACAGGGATTTCCACCGAAGCCACCTTGCGGATGCCGCGTATTCCAACATAGCGTGGTTCGTTGATACCCGTTTGAATGGACAGCACACAGGGCAGATCAATTTCATGCATTTCCTGGTTGCCGCCTTCAATCTCACGGCCGATTTTAAGTTTCTTGTCGTCCATGACTTCAATACGGTTGACAACCGAAGCAAAAGGCAAATCCAGCATGGCGGCCAGCATTCCGCCCACCTGGCCAGCCCCGTCATCGGCCAGGGCCCCTGTGAGAATCAGGTCGTAGTTGCCCTTTTCCACCGCCGCTTTCAGTATGGTGGCGGTACCCTTGCCGTCAGAGCCTTCAAAAGCATCATCGGACAGCAAAAGCCCGTTGTTGGCACCCATGGCCATTTCGCGTCTGACCACTTCCTCGGCCTCCTCATCGCCGACGGACACCACCGTCACGGATCCCCCGGCCTTGTCGACCAGTTGAATCGCTTCTTCCACTGCATAGTTGTCCCATTCATTGACCGAATAAACAAGATCATCGCGTTCGATATCACTCCCATCGGCGGCGACTTCGATCTCATTTTCGGCCGTGTCAGGAACGCGTTTCACACATACCAGAATTTCCATGCCATTCCTCCCGAAGTTTTTTTTGTTAGTGTTTATAGCGAACAAAAGGAACTTTTTACGACTTCATCAATGTCGGATATTCATTTTGAACTTTTGGCATCTTCCGTTTCAGATTGCTCAGCCGGCGCGTCAACAACCATGTGCCGCTCAACCAGCTCGGCCAGATCAATGGCTTCCATCTCCCCTTCCAGGCCCGCGACCTTGATGGCATCTTCGATGTTAACCAGGCAGAAGGGACAGGCGGTCACAATGACATTGGCCCCGGCTTCCTTGGCCATCTGAACCCTGAGCACGCCCATACGCTGTTCCTCTTCAGGCTCGTAAAACAGCATCAACCCGCCGCCGCCGCAACAAAAGGATCGATCCCGGCAGTTGCCTTCCATTTCCACCCGGTTGATGCCGACGATGGCATCAATGGCCCGGCGCGGATCCTCGTAAAGATTGTTATGCCGCCCCAGGTAACAGGGATCATGATAGACATAGACCTTGCTGCCGTCTTCCACCGGCTTCAGCTGCAACGTGCCGGCCTGCACCGTGCGCACGATGGTCTGGCTGATATGTTCAACGGGCGGCAGGTCCGAATAGTCTTTTTTCAATGCGTTGTACGCATGCGGGTCTGCAGTGACGATACGTTTGGCGCCGGAATTTAAAATAGCCTCTGTGTTTTGATCCTTCAGATCCTGAAACAGCATTTCTTCACCGAATCTTCTCACCTCGTGGCCGCTGTCTTTTTCTGCCTTGCCCAAAATACCGAAATCAATGCCGGCAGTGTGCAATATTTTTGCCGTTGAACGGGCAATTTCCTGCATGCGATCATCAAATGAAGAGATGCTGTCTACAAAGTACAGGGTATCGGCGGTTTTACCTTTTTCCAGAATTTTTACCGGGCAGTCTTCAGCCAGCTCCTTGGTCCAGTCCGCCCGCTTGCGTTCCATCTTTCCCCAGGGATTACCGCGTTTTTCAAGGGCCCCAAGGGGCTTTTGAAGGGACTGGGGGACCATGCCCTCATCGACCATGCCACGTCGCAGATCCACCATCTTGTCGATGTATTCGATGCCCAGCGGGCACTCCTGCTCGCAGGCACCGCAGGTGGTGCAGGACCAGATTTCATCCTCGCTGTAAATGCCGCCGATCAACGGTTTGGACTCTGCGCTGTTGTCGCCGATCAGCGGGTAGTGTTCAAAGGCATAATCACGCCCCTTGATGGAAATAAAGCGCGGGGAAAGGGGCCGGCTGACGGCATTGGCCGGACAGCGGTCGGAACAGCGGCCGCAATCAGCACAGGTGTAAAAATCAAGCATGTGCTTCCAGGTAAAATCCTCAAACACCTTGACGCCGAATGATTCCAGATCGTCCAGATGTTCATCGTCCACCCCGTAACGTACCGGTTTCACATTGCCCCGTTCCAGGCGCATGAAAAACACGTTGAAAATAGAGGTGATCACGTGAAAATGCTTGCCCAGGGGCAAGAAACACAGGAAAAAGAAAAAAGTGACCTCATGGATAAAATAAGCGACTGAATGCATTCCCTGCAAGGCGGACAGCGAAGCCCCGCTTGAAAGGAGCGTAAAAAACCACACCAGCGTCAACGGAGGAACAATGCCGGCATGCAGACCTTTTTGCATCTCGGCGGCCACCAGGCTGGCCTCAAAAAGGCTTTCGCTGAGCACCAGCACCGAGATCAGCCCCAGCACAAACAATGCCTCAAAGGTATGGTCATGTCCGTACTTGGACGGAACGGCATAACGGGCCGGTTTGAAGATTCCGCGCCGAATCCCGGCAATGATACAGGCAATCAGGACCCAGGTGGCGGCGTAATCCTTTACCACGCTATAAAAGGTGCCAAAGGCTCCCCCGAAACCCGGCAGCACGAAATTGTCCACAAATCCCAGAATTACGAGCTGGGTGGAACGGGCCCCGAGAATCAGAAAACCGGCAAAAATAAGGATATGCAGTACACCGGCAAGCATGTAACGCGGGTGCCGCCACTGGCCCAGCCATATTTTCAATACATTTTTAATGCGCTCCCCGAAGCGGTTGAAACGGTCATCGGGGGCTGCCTTGAGCAGCGGCACCATGCGCCGGTATATAATATAGGCAAATATACCGATGCCCGTCAACGGAATGAGGATATAGATAATTATTTCCGGAATACCCAGAAACGAGGCGCTGGCCGGTGAAATCAACGCAGGTTCCATATCTTTACTTTACACTCCCTTCTGTCTGGTATGCTGTCGTGTCAGGTCCATTTTCCATACAAGGGGCTTGCTTACCATAAATACCGGTCCTGGACAAGGCAATAAAATTCATAACACGACCTACTTGCCGCCAAAGCCGTCTTCGGAAATATCCACCGCCGCTGCGTTGCCCGCCAGGATGACATCCATTTTGCCCAGGGTAACCGGCAAAATGCTATGGACAAAAAATTCCGACCCTTTTATCTGGCTTTCATAAAAAACCACGTCTTTTTTCCGTGCCCCGTTGTCCAGCTTTTCAGCGGCTATGGTGGCACGCCACAGCAGCAGCCATGACATGATCACGTCACCGGTAACGTCCATAAAGGAATAGGCATGCGCAAAGGCCGTCAGCACCTCGGGCGACATGGCCGTCTTGCCGATGTTCAGGGCGACCTCTCCCAGCCGGTTGACCGCCTGCTCCACCTTGTTTGCGACTTCGGCAACCCGCTGGTTGGCCTTTGCCGCAGTGAGTGTCTGCTGGATTTCACCCAGCAGATCCATGATGGGTTTGCCCTTGTTCATCCCAAGTTTGCGGCCCAGCAGATCCATAGCCTGAATGCCGTTGGTGCCTTCGTATATGGGAGTGATGCGGCAATCGCGCAACAGCTGCTCCATGGGGTACTCCCGGATATAGCCGTATCCCCCGTAAATCTGCACGCCGAGGTTACACACATCAAAAGCCCGGTCGGTGACATACCCCTTGGCAATGGGGGTCAGCAGATCGACCAACCCCTGGTATTTGGCCTTTTCTTCCTCACTGTCGGCCACATGGATCCGGTCTTCGCACAGTCCCACGTAATAGGTCAGGCTGCGCATGGCTTCCACGTAAACTTTCATGGTCAGCAGCATCCGGCGCACGTCCGGATGTTGGATGATGGGCACCGACGGCGCGCTTTTATCCATCATATTCAGCAAATGCCTTCCCTGTACACGCTGGCGCGCATAATCAACAGCGTGCATGTAGGCTGCACTGGCACAGGCCAACCCCTGGGTGCCCACCAGCAGCCGGGCCTCGTTCATCATCAGAAACATCTCGCGCATGCCCTTGTTTTCTTCGCCCAGCAGCCAGCCCCGGCACTGACCTTTACTGCCCAACGACATCGAACAGGTCGGGTTGCCGTGGATGCCCATTTTTTCTTCCACGCCTGTACAGACGATATCGTTGGGCTCGCCCAGGCTGCCGTCTTCGTTTACCCAGATTTTGGGGACCAGAAACAGCGAGATCCCCCGGGTCCCGGCCGGTGCCCCCTCGATGCGCGCCAGGACAGGATGGATGATGTTTTCCGCCAGGTCGTGCTCGCCTGAAGAAATAAAAATCTTGCTGCCCGTAATGGAATAGGTGCCGTCCTCATTTTTCACCGCCGAGGTAGTCAGCGCTCCCACATCGGAGCCGGCCTCGGGCTCGGTGAGCATCATGGTCCCGGTCCATTCACCGGTAAACATCTTTTTCAAAAATAGTTTTTTCAGCTTGTCGGAGCCGAAGGTGGTCACCAGTTTACCCGCCCCATGGGTCAGGCCGGGATACATCATGAACGCAAAGTTGGCGCCGTTCAGATAATCACTGGCGGCCAGCGCCACGGTCCGCGGCATGCCCTGTCCCCCCCACTCGGGATCCTCGGTCATGGCCAACCATTCCCCCTCTTTAAAAAGCTCCCAGGCCCGATGGAAGGATTCGGGAACCGTCACCCGCCCATCTTCAAAAACAGCCCCCTCCCGGTCACCGTCAAACTGGGTGGGCAGAATCTCCTTGACGGCCAGGTTGCGGGCCTCGGATATGATCAAATCAATGGTCTTTTTATTGAAGTCGGCAAAAATCTCATGCCGGCTCAACTGGTCAATCTGCAACTGTTCGTGAAGAACAAAATCGACATCTCTGCGGTCTGCAATTTGTTGTACCATTTTTTAACTCTCCTCTTTTAAAGGCCCCCGTCGGTCATCACCATCCCGGGTTGCCATAATTTCAGGTCCCTTTTTCACCAGGGACCCCAATGCCCCGAATAAAGAGATCCACCAGCGGATCCGCCATGGTCACCAGATTATATTTGCCATCGGAATGCAGCCAAGTGTTAATCACTTCATCTACGGCCCCGAGAATAAAACGCTTGACCAGGCCCACGTAAAGATCCTTGCGGATACGGCTCTCCTGCTGGCCGGTTTCCACAATTTCTGACACCAGGTCCTGATACATTTTGGACATCTCCCGGATTTGCGCCTCAGCCAGGCGGTGGTATTGATGGGTTTCAACCTGGTAAACAACGGCCATATCCCGGTCCCGCTGAAACTCGGCCAGATGCCGCCGGATCAGATTGCGCAGCTTGTCAAAGCTGTTTTCGGTCTTGCTGACTTCAGCCCGGAAACGGTCAAACACCTGCCGGGTGCGATAGCTGAAGAACTGGACCATGATGTCATCTTTATTTTTAAAATAGAGATAGATGGTGCCATCGGCCACCCCGGCTTCTTTGGCAATCTCAGCCACCGTAGACTGGTAATATCCGTGGCGGGCGAACACCTTCACCGCAGCCTCCAGGATCAGGTGGTATTTGCTGTTTTTGTCCTTTTTATTAATTGTAAGATTCATACGCGCCCAATGATTAGCATTATGAATGAATATTCATTCATATTACAGCTCCCGGCAGCCTGTCAAGCCTTTATTTTGAAAAAATGGGATAGCCCAATTTTATATTTTTAGATATAATTAAAGATGGTTATATATTATTAGAATTTGTTTTTGCTTGGTAAAATTTTATTGTAGCCAACTGAATATTCATTCATATAGGGCAGGAAGGCCAACCGCAGGAACGCGGACAGGAAGACATCATCCAACAGAATCAGGAATTGCCGGAATCGTCGCAGCTTTTTAGTCTAATTGATCAGCAGGGCCACACACAGGCAGGCAAGAGCGCCGGCGGCAATCCAGTCCCGCCGCCGCGCGGAAAGTTCGGGATCTGTCCGGTTCGCATTGAAACAGCGGGCTTCCATGGCAACTGCCAGGTTGTCGGCGCATTCAAAGGAGCGGCGCAGTATGGGAAAGCCGAGTCTGGTCAGCCGGTAAACCGGATTTTTCCGATTTTCGATCCCGCGGGCCTTCTGCGCCTCGGCGGTTTGCCGGGCCTGATTTAATATCACCGGAATAAAGCGCATGATCAGTCCCAGCATGGCGGCAACCTTTTTTTCGGGTACCAGGGGTACGGGTTTTAAAAGCCACTGTATGGCGGCCTTGATTTGCACCGGCCGGGTGGTGGCCACAAAACAAAGCCCCACAAGAACGATAAAGGCCAGCCGCCAGCAAACCAGAGTCGCAGCGGTCACTCCCGAAACACAAACTGTCATGGCCCCCAAGCTGATCGCTGCAGCGCCGCCGGTGGACAACACACGGGCGACAAACACCAGCGTCAGTAAAATTAAAAAATAGCGCAGCTCCCGGTATGCCGATTTCAACTGAAGGCGGCAGTAAAAAATAACACCGGCCAGTGCTAGTGTTAAAACAGCCAACCCGCCGAAATGGACTCTGACACTTGTCAAACTCAGTCCGATGAGAAACAGGATTTTAAACCGGGCATCCAGTCGATGCAGCAAGGAATCCCCGGCGACAAATCCGAACGGCGTCAGCTCAGCCATGGTGTGACTTCCTGTCCCAGGCGCACGGCGCATGGCTGCCGGACACCGAATTTTTCAACTTCCATCATCACCTTTGCTGGACGGCCATCCCGCACCACCCGCCCGCGCTGCATCAGAATCAATCGATCGGCATGGGCGATGATTTTTTCCAGGTCATGGGTGGTGACCACAATGGTATGACCGCTGCGATGCAGCGCCAAAATCTGCTTGAGCACCTGCCGGATCCCCGGATAATCCAGGCTCGAAAAAGGTTCATCAAAAACAATCACCCTGGGCTGCATGGCAAGAACACCAGCAATGGCCAGGCGGCGTTTTTCACCCCCCGATAGCAGGTGCGGCCGTTTCTCGCCGATTTGCGCCAGACCGACCGTCTCAAGGGCTGCGGCCACCTGCCGCTCGATTTCGCCGGAACCCAGGCGCAAATTTCGCGGCCCGAAAGCGACATCCTCATAAACCGTCTCGCCGACGATCTGGCTGTCGGCATCCTGAAACACCATACCGACCAACCGCCTGGCGCGGACGGGAGCCTGCACCGTGCTGACACCGGCCAACCGAATGCAGCCCGCCGTTGGCAGCAGCAGGGCGTTAAAATGCCGCAGCAGGGTGGTTTTACCAGAACCGTTGGGCCCGGCAATCACCACAAAGGAGCCCTGGCGGATGTCCAGGTCGATGCCGTCGAGGCCGAGGGTGCCATCGCCAAAGCGATGGCTGAGGTTTTCAATTTCGATGATGTTCAATTGGATAATTTTAAATCATAATATAAATTTGATAAGGCATGTGAATTGGGCGGCGCATGATATTTTCCTCCAACCGTTATGAAACCATACCTCAGCAACGTGTCCCTTGTCTGGGACGAGGCCCGATCAACTGCTAAACTCAATCCACCCTGTGCCATTCATCCCATACAAGGGACACTGCGAAAAAATGGAGCAACTGAAAATCATACCGGTTTCCGGAAAACACCATCCACCGCCCAATTCACGTCGTTTCATAAGAGTATTCATAAATCGCTAATGCTTTTTGCGAAACAGTTATTTATTCATCACCGGTCGCAGGGCACGGGCGATGACTGCGGCAGCGGCAATTTTCAACATATCGCCCACAATAAACGGATACAGCCCCACGACCAGGGTTTTCGACCAGGTCATGGTGGTCAGCACCTTGAGCCAGCTCACACCGCAGCCGTACACCACCACCGAGGCGCACACCATGGCGACCACGTCGCCGACGATGCGCCCCTGTGTTTTTTCCGAGATAAATCCGGCCACCCAGACTGCCGGCAGGTAGCCCAGCAGATATCCGCCGGTGGGGCCCACCAGCCGGCCGACGCCGCCCAGTCCTCCGGCAAAAACCGGCAGACCGACCGCACCTGCCAGCAGGTAAACCGCAACCGAGGCAGCCCCCCAGCGGCTGCCCAGCAGCAGGCCGGCCAGCAGGACAAACATGTTCTGCAAAACAATGGGCACCGGCCCCACGGGGATGGAGAGGTAGGCGCCGACGGCCATCAGGGCGGCCATCAGGGCGCCAAACACCATCATCCGCAATCCTTGCCGCTCATTCATACCAGAAAGCAATCTCCATAAACGATCTTTTGGCGGCAACCGTTGTTATGCTCCAGAATCAGGGCGCCATTTTCATCTACATCCACCGCCCGGCCTTCGGACACTTCCCGGGTGGTCACAATTCGAACCCGCCGCCCCAGAGTCACGCTCACCTTTTTCCAATCATCGATCACACGGTCAAAGTCCGCTACCTGCATTTTTTTTTCGAATTCATCCAAAAAATCCGCCAGCAGGTCCCGGCGCGAAATTTCGCAGTCAAGCAATTGTTTCAGCGAGACTGCCGGCGGTTCGACGTCCGCCGGATCATTGTTGATGTTCACGCCCATGCCAATGTTGATAAATGCAACCTGGTCGGCTTCCGCCTCCAGCTCAGAGAGCATTCCGCTGAGTTTGCATCCATCCACCAGAATATCGTTAGGCCACTTGACCCGGGCGGCAATACCAAACCGGGTTTGCAGCAATTTGGCCAGGGTCAGTGAAGCCAGGAAGTTAACCTTGGAACTGAGCAG
>JAOZPY010000278.1 GCA_029932495.1 Desulfobacterales bacterium | reverse complement strand
CGGCCATCAATGAAATCCTTGAAAAAGAGGTGATGCCCAAATACCGGCACCTGCTTGACGACACCAAGATGTCGATCATCGACATCAACGTCCTGCTGCACCAGACACCGGGGGGCATGCTGTCCAACCTGGTCAATCAACTCAGGGAAATGGATGCCCTGGACAAACTGCATGAAGTGTTTGCCGAACTGCCGCGGGTACGCAAGGATCTCGGCCAGGTTCCGCTGGTCACCCCCACCAGCCAGATCGTCGGCATCCAGACCGTCAACAACGTGCTGTTTGACGACGAAAAAGAACGCTACAAGATGATTACCGCCCAGGTCAAAGATCTGTGCTACGGTCTGTACGGCAAAACCGCCATACCGATCAATGCGGAAGTTCAGAAAAAAGCGCTCAAGGGCTATGAACGGGGTGAAGAGCCCATCGACTGCCGACCCGCGGAAGTGCTGGAACCCGAGTTGGACAAGGCCAAGGAAGAGGTCAAGGGGTTGGCCGTGGATCTGGATGATGTGCTGATCTATGCCCTGTATCCGGTCACCGGCAAACGCTTTTTGAAATGGAAATACGGCAAAGAGCAGCCGCCCGAGGAGGTCAAAGCCAAAACCCTGGAAGAGGCCAGGGCCGAACAGGAACTCGTCAAAAAAGCGCTGGCCGGGGAACTGGTTGAAAAACCGAAAAAACAGCCACCGCCCAAAGGTGAAAACCTGCGCACCTTCAACGTGTTTGTGGATGAAGAATATTTTGAAGTTGGTGTGGAATCAACCGGTGGTGCTCCGGTGGTCAGCTACGTTCAGCCCGGTGCGATGCCGGCGCCGGTAGCCGCTGCGCCCCCCCCGCCCGCCGCTGCTGCTGCACCTACAGCCGCCCCGGCGCCCGAGCCAGCCCCGGCAGCCGCACCTGCTGCCGATACCGGAGGCACCCCCCTGACGGCACCCATGCCCGGCATGATCGTCAAATATGAAAAAAATGTCGGCGACACAATCAATGAAGGGGAAACGGTGGTGATCCTGGAGGCCATGAAAATGGAAAACGCCCTGCCGTCTCCGGCCAGCGGCACCGTAAAAGCCATCAATTTCAGCAGCGGCGATTCGGTGGCCAAGGGGGATGTATTGGCGGTCATCGGGTAAATTGCAAACAGGCGCTTAGGAGACAGGCGATTATGAAAATTCATGAGTATCAGGCCAAGGAACTGTTTCAAAAATACGATGTTCCGATCCCCCGGGGCCGGGTGGCTTTCAGCCCTGAAGAGGCACTGTCGCGGGCCCAGGAGCTGGGCAGCTTCCCCGTGGTGATAAAAGCCCAGATTCACGCCGGGGGACGCGGCAAGGGTGGAGGGGTCAAGCTGGCCCGCTCGGCGCAGGAAGTCCGCGAGCTTGCCGAACAGATCATCGGCATGAACCTGGTGACCCATCAGACCGGACCGGCGGGCCGGATCGTTAAAAAGGTCCTGGTCGAACAGGGGCTGGAGATTGAAAAAGAGCTTTATTTAAGCTTGGTGGCAGACCGCGCCACAGCCAAAATCGTCGTTATGGCCAGCCAGGCCGGAGGCATGGATATCGAGGAGGTCGCCGCCAGCAGCCCGGAAAAAATCATCAAGGTTTTTATCAATCCCCTCCAGGGCATTCAGGCCTATCATTGCCGCCAGGCCGCCTACGGACTGGCGTTGTCACCGGCGCTGATCAAGCCGTTTACGGCCATGCTCAAAAGTCTCTACCGGCTGTTTGTGGATTATGACTGCTCCCTGGTGGAGATCAACCCCCTGGTGCTGACCGCGGATCAAGCTGTAATCGCCCTGGACGCCAAAATCAATTTTGATGACAATGCCCTGTTTCGCCATTCCGATGTTGTCGCCTACCGGGACTTGGATGAAGAAGATCCCTTGGAAATTGAAGCTTCCAAATATAATTTGAATTACATCAATCTGGACGGAAACGTCGGCAACATGGTCAATGGCGCCGGCCTGGCCATGGCCACCATGGACCTGATCAAGCTGGCCGGCGCAGAACCGGCCAACTTTCTGGATGTGGGCGGCGGCGCCAGCGCCGAAATGGTTGAAAACGGATTCAGAATCATACTGAGCGATCCGAATGTAAAGGGTATTTTAATCAACATTTTCGGTGGGATCCTGCGCTGCGACGTACTGGCCGAAGGGGTTGTCCAGGCTGCCCGCAAGACCGGCATCAATGTCCCGGTGGTGGTCCGCATGGAAGGGACCAATATTGACGAAGGCCGTCGCATTCTGGCCGAATCAGGTCTAGACCTGATTACGGCCGTGGACTTGAAGGATGCCGCCCAAAAGGTGGCCCAAATTGTCGGCGCTTAAAAGCCCGCGGTTGCTGGAGGCAGGAAAATGAGCATTTTTGTGGATCAAAACACGCGCGTGGTGGTCCAGGGCATCACCGGCCGGGAAGGACAGTTTCACACCCGGCAATGCCTGGCCTACGGAACCCGGATCGTCGCGGGAGTGACTCCGGGAAAGGGTGGCCAGAAAATGGACGACGTGCCCGTATTCAACACCGTGGGCGCGGCCGTCGCCGAAACCGGCGCCAACTGCAGCCTGATTTTCGTGCCGCCGCCCTTTGCCGCCGATGCCATCATGGAAGCCGCCGACGCGGGTATCGCGGTCGTGGTCACCATCACCGAGGGCATTCCGGTGCTGGACATGATGAAGGTCATGAATTACCTGCAGGGAAAATTCCTGCGGCTCATCGGTCCCAACTGCCCGGGCATTATCACCCCCGGGGAAGCCAAAATCGGAATCATGCCGGGGCCGATTCACCTGCCAGGCGGTCCGGTGGGGGTGGTATCGCGCTCCGGCACCCTGACCTATGAAGTAGTCCACCAGTTGACCCAGCGGGGCATCGGCCAGAGCACCTGTCTCGGCATCGGCGGCGATCCGATCATCGGCACCAGTTTTATCGACTGCCTTGAGGCTTTCGAAAAAGACCCCGCCACCCGTGGGGTAGTGATGGTCGGGGAGATCGGCGGCAGTGCCGAGGAAGAAGCCGCCGAGTTCGTAGCCAGCCAAATGAGCATTCCGGTGGTGGGTTTTATCTCCGGGCTGACCGCGCCCCCGGGACGGCGCATGGGCCATGCCGGCGCCATTATCAGCGGCGGCAGCGGCACGGCCGGTGCTAAAATCGAAGCCATGAAAGCCGCCGGCATCCATGTCTGCGAAAACCTGGGCAGCCTGGGAGAGTTGTGTGCCGAGGTTTTCAAATAAAGGCCTCATGGAGCGAAAGAAGTTGGGACTCTGATTTCATCAAACAAGGTGTGAATTGGCCAGGGTCTGCCATTTTCTTCCAGCCGGTATGAAACTATTTCACAGCAGTGTGTCCCTTGTTTGAAATGAGGCTTTATATCTTGCTAAACTCAATCAGTCCTGTGCTATTCATTCCAAACAAGGGACACGGCAAAAATAAGGAGCCACTGAGTATCATACCGGCTTCCAGAAAACACCAGACCCCGACCAATTCACGTCAGTTTTTATAGATGCTGTTGCAACGGGCGCGGTTTTAAGTTGAAAAAAACGGCACGAAATTTTAGTAAGGTGCAAATATCGCATGCATGAAATGGGCATCGCCTTGCAGATCGTGGAAATCGCCACGGCTTCCATCCCGGCTGACGCCGGTGATGTGCGGGTGGAAAAGGTGCACCTGAAAATCGGCAAACTGTCGGCCGTGGTTCCGGAAAGCCTGCGGTTCTGTTTCGATGTGGCCATCAAAAACACCGCTCTTGACGGTGCCCGGCTGGTCATCGAGGAGCTGCCGGTGGTGGCCCGCTGCAAGGACTGCGGAGCCCAGTGGACCATCAACGAGCCGGTTTTCAAGTGTAAAAACTGCGGCAGCGGCTCCCTGGAAATCCTGTCCGGACGGGAGCTGGATATTGAATCGATTGAAATTACAGAGGAGAACCCCCATGTTTCTGGATAACCTGTTCAGAACCCCGAAGCGCTATCATCACACCGGATCTCCCCACTCCCATGGTCACGCCCATGACCACGGCAGCGGTGCCGGCATGGCCACCCAGAAAAGCGGCACCCGGGAAATCAAGGTGGTCCGCCGGGTGCTGGATGTCAACGATATGATGGCCGAACAAAACCGCCGACTGTTTAACGAGAAAGGGGTTTTTGTTCTAAACCTCATGAGTTCACCGGGGTCGGGCAAAACCACCACCCTGGAAAAAACCCTGGCCCGGATCATGCCGGAAATCAAAACCGCGGTCATTGTGGGAGATATCTGTACCACCAACGACGCCGATCGGCTGGCCGTCACCGGGGCTCCGGTGATTCAGATCAATACCGATGAATTTGGCGGCGACTGCCATCTGGCCGCCCATGTGATTGAGAAAGCCGTCGGGGGACTCGACCTGGATGCCATTGACCTGCTAATTGTCGAAAATGTGGGCAATCTGGTGTGCCCGGCGGAGTTTGACATCGGGGAGGATACCCGCGTGGTGGTGCTGAGCGTAACCGAGGGTGAGGACAAACCGCTGAAATATCCCCTGATGTTCAGGCAATGCGAACTGGCGCTGCTCAATAAAATCGATTTGCTGCCCTACCTGGATTATGACCGCGGCAAAGCCGTGGAGGCCATCCACCAGATTCACCCCGACATGCCGATATTTGAGCTGTCAGCCAAAACCGAGCAGGGTTTTGAACCCTGGATTGCGTGGCTGAAGCAAAAGG
>JAOZPY010000277.1 GCA_029932495.1 Desulfobacterales bacterium | reverse complement strand
AGGCGGTGGTGCCTATGCGACAGCGATTGCCTTAACGCATATTCAGAATCTGCCCCTGATACCGGCAGTTTTGATCGGTGCTCTGACGGCGGTCTTGTTGGCGGTCATAACAAGCCCCTTTCTGGTGAGGGTCAGCGGCACGGCCTTTGCCATGCTGACCCTGGCCTTTGGCCAGCTCATGTATGTGTTTTGCCTAAAATTCAGAAACATCACCGGTGGCGAGGACGGGGTCGGCGGATTTCCCATCCCGGCCCTCAACATCCCCGGGATCGCCTCATTCGACATGACGGATCCATCAAATTTTTACTATTTTGCCATGGCCGTCATTATCCTTAGCCTCTGGATACTATGGTTTTTCACCAAAACACCCCTGGGCAGCGTGATGGTGGGCATTCGCGATAATGCCAAACGTGTCGACTACCTGGGATTCAAAGTCGCCCACACCAAGGCCGTCATTTTTATTATATCCGGCTGTTTTGCCGGTATTGCCGGCGCCATATATGCACTCCTGCAGGATCTCGTCTCAACCGATGGTGCACTGACGGTTTACAACTCCTTTGCACCCATCCTGATGACCTTCATCGGGGGCCTTGGCAGTTTTTTCGGCCCAATTTACGGATCGGCGATTCTGACCATTTTAGATGAACTGATTACCGCCTATACTGAACGCGTAGAGCTTATCACCGGCATCGTTTTTATCCTGGTCGTGATGTATTCGCCCATGGGCTTTGCAGGGCTTTTAGCATTTAGCAGAAAAAAGCTGGCGGCCCGATTCTCCTTTCTGGGTTTTTGAGAGAAAAATTCATGAACATTTTGGAAATAAAGAACCTTTACCACGATTTCAAAGGACTCAAAGTCCTGTTCGGCATTGACCTGGCGGTTAAAGCAGGAGAGCGACACGCCATTATCGGGCCCAACGGCGCGGGCAAGACCACCCTGTTTAACATCATTACCGGAACTTTTCGGCCCCGGGAAGGGCAGATCTTTTTCAAGGGAGCCGACATTACGGGCTATCCGCCCCACAAACTGGTGCGATTCGGCATGGGACGGTCGTTTCAAATCACCAGCACTTTTTCGCGGCTAACGACATTTCAGAATATCCGCATGGGGATATTGTCCAGTCAGGGCATCCGTTTCAACATGCTGCGTATGATTGACCGGATGGAGACGGTCACCCGCGCCACGGATGACATGTTGCGTCGAATCAACCTGGATACTGAACGCAACCTGCCGGCCAGCATGCTATCTTACGGTAAAAACCGTTCCCTCGAAATCAGCATGGCGCTGGCCACCAATCCGGAATTGGTCATGCTCGACGAACCCACCGCCGGTATGTCCGTCGATGAGACCCACACGGCCGTGGAGTTGATCAGAAATCTTACCGAAGGCAAAACCCTGGTCATCATCGAACATGACATGGAAGTTGTCTTCTCCCTGGCGGACCGTATTACCGTGCTGCACCTGGGAGCGGTCCTGGCTTCGGGGACTCCCGAACAAATCAGGGCCAATCAGGCCGTCAAAGATGCTTATCTGGGAAATTTAGAGGTATAAACATGCTGCTGGAAGTCAAAAACCTGAATGCTTATTACGGTGACAGCCATGTGCTGCGGGACATGTTCCTGGCTGTAAATAATGGGGAAATCGTTGCCCTGCTGGGCCGCAACGGTATGGGCAAAAGCACGACGTTGAAATCCATCATGGGCCTGGTCAAACCAAAATCAGGATCGGTTATCTTCCAGGGCAAACAGATCGCCGGACTTCGCCCCCACCGGGTGGCCAATACCGGCATCGGTTATGTTCCCGAGGATAGGCGTATTTTCCCGAACTTATCGCTTCTCGACAACCTCAAGATGGGCATCAAGCACGGACAGGGCGACAAATTCCGGGGGAAAAACCGATGGACAGTGGAACGGATTTTTAAGCATTTTCCCTTTATGAAAGCCCGCACCCATCAAAAAGGCGCCCTTTTGTCCGGCGGCGAGCAACAAATGCTGGCCATTGGCCGGACGCTGATGGGCAATCCGGACTTGATTCTGGTTGATGAACCCACTGAAGGGTTGGCCCCCGTGATGATCGCGGAGGTACGTGATGTTTTGGCGAAGATCAACAAAGCGGGGGTTTCGATACTGCTGGTGGAGCATAACCTCAAGGTGGCCCTGTCTCTGGCAACTCGGGTTTACCTGATGGGCAAGGCGCATCTTGGTTTTACCGGGACGGTCGAGGAACTGGAGACCCACCCCGATGTCCGGAGAAAGTATCTCGAAGTATAGGCGCTCTAGACCCGTGGGTGGCAAAGCGCAAATGCAAAGGAGGCGTAACAATGGAAGATCTTAAAATCAGGACCATGACCGATATTGTGGCGTATTCAAAAGTCTCGCTTGAAAAACGGCTGGACGTGTTCAACACCTATGACATGCTGGCCAAAGGGGCCGCCATCAACCCGGAGGCACCGGCCATCAGCTTTATTCTGTCTGCCGAAACTTACGATCAACCGCTGCAGGTCACCTACCGGGATTTTATGGCCCAGATCAACCGTACGGCCAATTTTTTTCATGACCTGGGCATCGGACCCGGAGACGTGATCTCCTATCTGCTGCCCAACCTGCCGCAGACCCATTACGTCCTATGGGGCGGTGAGGCCGCGGGCATCGTCAATCCCATCAATCCCCTGCTGGAGCCGTCGACCATGACCGACATTTGTCGGTCGGCCGGAACAAAAGTCCTGGTGGCCCTGGGAGAGTTTCCGGGTTCAGATATCTGGGAAAAGGCCATGGCGGTGCGCAAGCAACTTCCCGAACTCAAAGCCGTCGTCCGGGTCGCCGGTCCCGGTGACGAAAAAAACGGCATCTATGGTTTTGACGAGACGATTGCCCGGTATAACGCCGACGATCTTGATTCCGGACGAAAAATTAATCCTGAAGATATTGCCTCCATGTACCATACCGGCGGCACCACCGGCACCCCCAAGATTGCGCCCCATACCCATTTCAACGAGGTAGCCATGGCCTTCATGATATCGGCCGCCGCCGAGCTCAATAAGGGCGAAGTCACCCTGTGCGGCCTGCCATTGTTCCATGTTAACGGGACGACGGTCACCGGCTCTTCCCCCTTTTCCATCGGCGCCCATGTGGTTCTGCTGGGTCCCAGCGGCTACCGGGATACAGCGATCATGCGCAATTTCTATAAAATCGTTGAACGCTACCGGGCGGTTAGCTTCTCCTCGGTTCCCACCGTTTTGTCTGTACTGCTGGACATTCCCCTGGCGGATACGGATATATCTTCCCTGCGCTATGCCGTCTGCGGGGCGGCCCCACTTTCCGTTGAGCTTTTCAAACGCTTTGAGGCCCACAGCGGCATGAAAGTCCTGGAAGGCTACGGTCTGACGGAAGGCACCTGCGCCTCTTCTTTCAACCCCTATCATGGGGAGCGCCGGGTGGGTTCCATCGGCCTGCCCCTGCCCTACCAGGAAATGAAAGTCTTTATCACCGATGCCGATGGGAATTTTGTGCGTGAAGCGGCCACCGATGAAATCGGCGCGGTCTGCATCAAGGGGCCGAACGTTTTCAAGGGTTATCTGGACGAAGCCCACAACCGGGGAGTTTGGCCCAAGCCCGGCTGGTTTAACACGGGAGACCTGGGACGCCAGGATGCCGAGGGCTATTTCTGGCTGACGGGTCGCACCAAGGAGTTGATCATCCGCGGCGGTCATAATATCGATCCGGCGGTCATCGAAGATCCCCTCTACCGGTTGCACGGCGTGCAGGTTGCAGCCGCGGTGGGCCGGCCCGATCCCCACGCCGGCGAGATCCCGGTGGCCTATGTCCAGCTTCAGGAAGGCGCCGATCTTACCGAAGATCAAATTCTGGCCCATTTGCAAAAAGAAGTCGGCGAACGGGCCGCTATCCCCAAGGAAGTCACCATCGTGGAGCAGATCCCCCTGACCCCGGTGGGAAAGATTTTCAAACCGGCCCTGCGCTGGGAGGCGACCCGCAAGGTCTACCAGCAGGAGCTGCAGGCGCTGGGGGAACTGATAGAGTCAGTGGAGGTAATCGTCGGCGAAGACAAGGTCCATGGCAGCCTGGCCACCATCACCGTCAAGGCCGCCGCCGGCGCTTCCACGAAGCAGATCCAGCAACGGGTCAACGAAATCTTGGCGCGTTACACCGTTAAATACCAACTGGAAATTACTTAAAATATTACCTCACCGTAGAGATCGCTGAGAGGGCCGAGATAGGCTATAAGAATATATGTTGGCCTATCTGCGTTTGCTAAAATTGCATCCCGATAAAGTATTGGAAACAAGCATCGTATTAAGTGTCTCAGCGGCCTCCACGATCTCTGCGGCGAGCAGATAAATTGTACCTCCGGCATTATGGCAATGATTGAACTGGCACCGAACATATATTACATCCCCGGAAAAAATCACTCCCGTTTCCCTTATTGCGCCTGCCTTTATCTAAAGGGAAAAAGCCTGCGGGTGCTGATCGATGCCGGTATGGGGACCCAAAATATGATGCCGGTCAAAAAGATGGGCATCGATGTTTTGGCCTTTTCCCACTGCCACATCGACCACCGCCTGACGCAACAAGCGATTGCCGACGTCCCGGTATGGTGTCACGTCACAGAAGAACCATTTTTTCGTGATAAGGAGAAATTGTTTTCCGGCATCGGTTTTGCCCGCAGCGGCATCGATGTCT
>JAOZPY010000276.1 GCA_029932495.1 Desulfobacterales bacterium | reverse complement strand
TCGCCCTCCTCCGGTTTTTGCTGGCGGGCCAGCAGGTAAGCCAGGCCCAGGTAGGCCCTGGTCTCGTTGCCGTCAATGGCCAGCACCCGGCGAAATATCGCTTCGGCCTCGGACGGCTTGTTTTCCTGTCCCAGCAGCCCGGCCTGTATCAACAGGGCGTCGATATTTTCAGGTTCGGCAGCCAGCACCTCATCCACCTTTTTACGGGCATCGTCAAATTGTTTAGCCAGCATCAGGAAGGTGGCCAGTTTAAGCTGGGCGCGGGTGTTTGCCGGTTCCAGCTCGGCAACGGCGGAATATGCCCGGAAGGCTCCCCTGGCATCTCCCAGCTTGAGATCGGTTTCCGCCAGTTTTTCATAGGCATCCGCATACTTGGCGTCGATTTGAAGGGCGTTTTTAAATTCCAGCTGGGCGCTTTTGTATTCGCCTTTTTCAAAATAGGCATTGCCCTTCTGAAAATGGGAAAGCTTCTTTTCCTCATCAGAAGAGCAGGCAGACAGCGCAAAGGTTGCGATTATGAAAACGATAAAAAGACTTCGAAATTGTTTCACAATGACCTCCATTATAAGGTGAAAGGCCAGGATAAAGGTAAAAGGCTAAATATTAAAGGAAAAAGGGCAATAATTAAATTCAAGGTTCCGGGCGGGAACAGACATTTTTTATCCTTTACCCTTTATCCTTTGACCTTTTTTCAAGCATCCGGGACAGGATGACGCTCAGGTCGGCCAGGGCAATGGGTTTGGCCACGTAGTATTTGATCGCATTTTTGGCCTGCTGGCTCAGGCCGTTGAGTCCTTCCATTTCGTAGCCGGTGATCACCGAGATGTTGGCATTGGGGTCCATCTTGAGCATTTTCTCGATACAGACAAGGCCATCCATTTCCGGCATGTTGATGTCCATTAAAACCGCATCGGGTTTAGTCGCCCCGTATTGCTTCAGGGCCTCTTTGCCGTTGGCCGCCAGGCTTGGCTGGTAGTTCAATAGTTTAAGCAGGTCTCTTAAAGCGTTGAGAATATCGGGTTCATCATCGACCACCAGGATGCGCTGGCCCTTGCCGTGCACAAGTTCCGGTGGCTTTTCCTGGGGGAGCTGGTCTTCAAGATCGGCCAGGGGGAAATAAATTTTAAACGTGGTGCCTTGCTGCACTTGAGAGTTGACGCTGATCAGGCCCTCATGGCTTTTGATAATGCCGTAGGTGGTGGACAATCCCAGGCCGGTGCCCTGGCCCACCTCCTTGGTGGTAAAAAAGGGGTCAAAGCACTTTTCGATGGTGGTCCGCTCCATGCCTTCACCGCTGTCGGAAACCGTGATCCGGATGCGTTTTGACTCCCGCTCGGCGGTGATGGACAGGCGTCCGCCGTCAGGCATGGCATCCCGGGCATTGGTGCAGAGATTCATCAGCGCCTGGCTGAGGCTGGACGGATCGCCCATGATCGGAAGCGGTTTGGAGATGTCGGTTTGAATATCAATTTTTCGATCGAAGGATTTGCGGATGAGCTGGGCGGTTTCTTCGATGATCTCCGCCAGGTCCAGGGGCCTGAATTCATCTTTGATCTGCTTGCGGGAAAACTGCAGCAGGCCGTCAACCAGCCGGGCGCCGCGCTTGACCGAGGTATTGATGCGTTCGGCCACTTCGTGCAGGCCATTCTGGTCCTCATAGTTGAGCTGGATCAGCTGGCTGTTGACCAGCACCTCGGACAGGGTGTTGCGGAAATTATGGGCCACCCCGGCGGCAATGGTGCCGATGGCTTCCATTTTCTGAACGTGCTGCAACTGCATTTCAAGTCGCTTGCGATCGGTAACGTCCGTGATCATGATAACGATGGTGGCCGCCTCGTCTCTGACCGGCAGCACCTTGAGGGTAATCTGCCGGCCGTTCAACTCAACCGGCAGTTTTTCACCGATTTCGGCAGGCTCAGCCGGTGGATTGGCGATAAGCACATCCAGCTGACGGGCAATGTCTTCATCAAACAGGTCTGAGGGGTTGGTTGTCAGGATTTGTTCCGGGTTCAAGCCAAACAGGGAGATGGCCACCGCATTGGCGAATACGATTTTGCCGGAGTAAACCTCCAGAATCCCCTCGGCCATGCTTTCCAGGATGGTTTCCAGGTGGCGGTTGCGCGAAAGCAGCTCCTTGGTCAGCTGGCGGGCGTAAACGTGCTCGAGGCCGCGGACCGGTTTGTCCTGATCGGCGGGCCGGGGGGCATCGGCCGCCTTGATGGCTTCCAGAAAATGCTCGGCCATGGAGGCGAAAGGGCCCTTGGCGATATAGGAGTCCGCGCCGGTTTCCTGAAAACTGAAATCGATTTCAGCCACCGCCGCCGAGACAATCACCAGGTAGCAGTCGGCCAGATGCGGCATATTGCGCACGATCTTGATCAGCTTGTCCCCGTCGATTTTGGGCATGATCAGGTCAAAAAACATGATGTCCGGGGTGAAGGTGGTCAACAGGTTGAGGGCTGAAAATCCGTCCTCGGCGGTTTTGACTTCATGGCCCTCACGGGTGAGCAGGTTGGAAACAAATTTGAGGATGATCCGATCGTCATCCACCACCAGTATTTTCTTTTTCATTGAGGCTCCTCAAGCAGGATTTGCATAATCTATTAGTATACCTTGAATTGGGAAATAGGACAAAGGAAAATAATTCGGGGGACAATTCGGGCACAATTCGGGAGAATTCGGGGGACACCATACTTAATTCACTGCTTTGATTTATGGCATCTCCCCGAATTAAGGAATTAAGTATGGTGTCCCCCGAATTGGTGGAATTAGTGTCCCCGAATTATTATGGTTCAGTGTTCCGGGCGGGGATAGATATTCTTGTCCTTTGGCCTTTTTCCTTTAGACATAATGATTGACAGTTACGCGGGGCCGGCTATTATGACCCGCAGAAAATCATCCTGGGCTCCGACGAGCAATTATTTCAGGGCCCATTCTCACCCATGATAATTTTCTGCTGGCGGCCTCAAAAAAAGCCTGCCTTCCTTGTAAACGTGGGTTATATTGAGACAACACCAACGCTCAATACAGAGCCATAACCAAGGAGGCAGGCCATGAACACTGTAAAATTTATTGGAATGGATGTCCACAAAAAAACGATCACCATTGCCATAATTGATGAAGGGCGCAACCAGCGCGACAGAGTCTACGGCACCATTGCCAACGAACTGGATGCGCTGGATAAGTTTTGCCGCAAAATGGTTTCCACCGCCAGCCGGCTGCACTTTGTCTATGAGGCCGGCCCATGCGGGTACGGCATCTATCGTCATCTGAGCAGCAAAGGATTCGACTGCCTGGTGGCAGCGCCTTCGTTGATCCCAAAAAAAAGCGGGGATCGTGTCAAAAACGACCGCCGGGATGCCAAAATGCTCGCACGGCTTCACCGGGCCGGTGAACTGAGCCCGGTTTATGTGCCCGACTGCCAGGACGAGGCCATGCGTGATTTGACCCGTGCCCGGGAGGATGCCGTCATTGCAACCCGTAAAGCCAAACAGCGGCTCAAAGCCTTTTTGCTCAGAAACGGGCTCATATACGCCGGCAGCTCCAAATGGTCCAAGGCCTTTTTTAACTGGCTGGCCGATATTTCCATGCCCTATCCGGCCCAGCAGATCGCCCTGCAAGAATATATTGATGCCGTGCATGAAAACTGCAACCGCGTAAACCGACTGACCGATCAAATTCGCCAACTGGTACCCGGTTGGCGGTTGGCCCCGATGCTCTCTGCCTTGCAGGCGGCCCGCGGCGTCTCGCTGATCGTAGCGACAACCCTGCTCGCAGAGCTGGGAGACCTAAGCCGTTTTGACAAACCCTCCCAGCTGATGGCCCATCTGGGCCTTGTACCTTCCGAGCACTCCAGTGGCGATAGCATCAAAAGAGGCGCAATCACCAAAACCGGTAATAGCCATGCTCGAAGAGCACTGGTTGAAGCTGCCTGGGCATACCGCATGCGGGCCCGGATCAATCGAATCTTGCTTAAACGTCAACAGGCTTTGCCTGAGCGGATCTGCCGCATCGCCTGGAAAGCTCAACTTCGTTTATGTGCCCGCTACAGACGGCTGACGCTCAAGGGTAAACCCAAACAGGTCACAGTCACCGCCATTGCACGGGAACTGAGCGCCTTCTTATGGGCTATGGCCAAACAGGTGCAACCGTTGGCTTAAGATACCAAAATAAACAAGTCGTCACCAAAAACATGCACATGGAGGCTATTTAAAAGAACAAACATTTACTTCCAGCTCATTGACAGGGGCGCGATCACGGTCAAGGAGAACCCTCGCAAAGGCTATGGGATACGGCAATTGCCCTAACTCCCGACTTTAGACAGAGGCAGCTCCACGACGAAGACATGACATGCGGTAACCAACCCGCGAATATCAGAACGATCAACCGTCGTTTCAATGATCCCGCCTCTACTAATGATCTGGAAAATAACAAGCAAATAACCTCCTTTAAACTATAAAATTTTACGGAAGGCGGATAAAACTTTTTCTATTGACAACTGTCAATCATATCAGCCTTTGACCTTTAACCTTTTTTAACCGTTGGCCTGGCGCGCAGCGCCTCCATGCACCTTTTATTTTATGCTCTTCAGCAGGCGGGTCATGATGGGGTTTGTGGTTTTGCCGGGGGTGTTGCGCATGATGACGTAGCGGTACAGTCCGTCGGCGCCCATGATGTAGCCGGCCCGGGTGTGAATGCCGTGCAGGGTGCCGGTTTTATAATACTGC
>JAOZPY010000275.1 GCA_029932495.1 Desulfobacterales bacterium | reverse complement strand
TGGTACCTGGATTCGCGCCAGTACGGCAGTGTGCCCCATAGCGGTTTCGGACTGGGCTTTGAACGACTGCTGATGCTGATCACCGGAATCCGCAATATCCGGGACGTGATTCCCTTCCCGCGCACTCCGGGCAGCATCGAGTTTTAATCACAGATCAAAGCCTTTTTTATGTGGATGACTTTTTCTTTCTTTTTTTTACTTCACGCAAAACCCTGACATCTTCCTGATGACGCGGATTATCGATTCGACTCTTGATACGAATCAGGCTGTCAAGATCCACCCAAAGGGCCTTGGCTTTTCCATACCGGCCCTCAATGCGCTTATTCCAGGCCGTTTCAAATCTGGCACCGCTGACCTGAAGAAGAAAATCGATGCGGTTGGGGGCCACCCCCAACTGCAAAATTTCATTTTTCTTGTCCGGGTTTAGACTAAATGGGCTGCCGAATTCGGCCAGTGCCTGGTTGGCACGCTTTACATTTTCGGGGTCAGGATCAATCCACAAATCCATATCTTTGGTATATCGTGGTTTGGCATGATAAATGAAAGCCAGGCCCCCGATAATGAGATACCGGGCCTTGTGCTTGTGCAGCAACCGAAGCATATCCTCGAAATCCTGGATTGTTTCCATCATGAATCCTGATCACTTCCGGTTTTACCAGCTTGCCGACGAGCTTTTTCAACCGTTGCAACATCCTTGCGAATCGCCACCAGCGCAGATAAGCGCTGTTCGGGTGTCTGGCGTTGCCAATAATCCAGATCCCATTGTTCGGCATCCTCAAAACTTGCAGCGCGATGGGCAACAATGCGCCGGCGCCGGGCGGCAGACCTTTCCCTGATTCCCATTTTGACACCTTATCGGGACGGTGAACAGTTATTTACCGTTCAATATTGATGCAATCGTAAAAAGTCGATTTTCTCACTTGGAAAAGACTTAAAGGCGCTCGAAAATGATTTTTTACGAAGCCGACTATATTCTTATCAAAAAACAGAGAAAGTGTCTATGGTTGGTAACCGTTCTGGGGGGCATATTTCTTCACTCGGTGGTTCTGACGATCCACCACATAGATGTTTCCGTCCGCATCCACGGCAATGCCACCGGGCCGGCCCAGTTTTGCTTCTCCGGACCCCTTTTTGCCGAACTGGCAAAGAAACTTTCCGCTGCCATCAAATTTTTGGATGCGCCGGTTGCCGGCATCCGACACATACACGCAGCCCTGGCGGTCCACGGCCAGGTAGTAGGCCTGGCTGAATTGCCCCGGCTTGTATCCGTCTGATCCCCACTGGGTAAGAAAGCGGCCCCGGGCATCGAATTTTTGCACCCGGGAATTTTTATGATCCAGCACGAAGACATTTCCGTCCGCATCCACGGCAACGTCCGTGGGCTGTATAAATTGGCCTGCTCCCTTTCCCGAAGATCCCCAGGTGCCCAGCAGCTTGCCGTCAGCGCTGAATTTCCGGACCCGGTCGCCGTACAATTCTGCCACCAGCAGGTATCCCTTGCCATCGGCAGCAATGCCGTATGGGCTTTTGGTCAGCTTCCACTGCCGGATGAATTTGAACTCCGGACTGAATTTATGGATCCGACCATGGGAATAATCGGCCACGTAAAGGTTGTTGTCCCCGTCAACAGCCAGGCCGAAGGGGCGGTTGAAATCGCCCTTTTTGCCGGCACCCGCTGCCGCCTTCAGGACGGCCACAAAGTTGCCGTCCGGATCAAATTTCTGGATGCGATCGGAAAAATCACTGACGTAAATATAACCCCGGGCGTCCACGGTGACATCGATGGGCTTTTCAAATTGCCCGTCGGCTTTTCCCTTCCCGCCCCACTGTCCGGCCAACCGGTAGCTGCCGGATGTTCCGGCGGCGGCCAACGGCACCGCAGCGGCGCTGCCGAAAGAAGACGGTGTTTTTGCCTGAACAGCGCCCGTCGGGGCGGATTCCGGCGGCCGGGCGTCTTTGTCTGTGGTGATGAAAACAGCATCGATCAGAGCCGCGGCACTGGTGGTTTCATCCTTGGTAATCCTCAAAATATGCGGACCCGGGGCCAGGCGGCGCGAGGCCGCCGGGGTCCAGTCCCACAGCGCACCGCCGTCGCGGGTGTGCGCGCAAACCGTGGCAAGAGTGATCCCGTCCACGGCCACCCGGACACTGCGCGTGACCGGGTCGTGCTTGGCATCATCAAAATCCCGCAGCCAGATGTAATACACGTCACCGGCCGGCACCTGGAAGTGGTATTCAATCCAGTCTCCGCCGGAGGCCAGGTACCAGTATGCCCGGCCGAAATGGGGGTAGCTGTCGTGCTCGCCGGAGGCCTTGGAGGCCAGGTGCCGCGCTGTTTCTTCTTCGGCTTCGATCCACAGGCGACCACCTGAAAAACTGCGCGAAGCACCGGCTGCTGTAACCTGGGCGGAAGCGCTTCGGTTTTTGCCGGCAGCCGCGAGCACCACCGTATCGGCTGCCGTTGGCGGCGGCGCACCGCCAGTCCTGGCTGTTGGGGAGATCTGCCGGCGCACCGCCGGCAGCACTTGCGCCACCTGGCGCCGCAAAAAAATATTGCGCAGGCCGGCCTTAAATGAGGCGACATCACTGACCAGGGCGACTTTCCACGCCCCGCCCCGATCCACCAGCAGGCTCATCCGCTTCTCGGTGGTTTCCAGCACCGCCCGGCGGCCGCTGTCGTCGGGGCCAGCGATTTTGGCCTTCAACCGGTAGGCCGCCAGGGCCACGTCTCCGTGCTGCTCGATGGCCACATTCTCCAGCCGGTAATCGAGGGTGTCAAAACGCTGCCACAGGATGGAAGTCACATCCCGGCGGGCCTGCAGCTCCGCCGGTCCCATGGAATCGGTGTCGATGATTTCATAATAGGCTGCCAGATCTTCTCCCTGGCTCAGCCGATAATAGGTATCCAGAGCCTCTCCGGGAGTGTTCGCCCCGGCGGCGGCCCCGGCAAGCAATAAAAACAGCAGGCTACTGCATAAGACTTTCATAACCGCTTACCTCCACGACAATTTTATGGGATCCCGTATAACCGTCCTTGTCCGTTACCGTCACATCCAGCAAAAAGGGCAGGCTCCAGATGCGGGCGCCGGCCGCTTGATAGGTGTCGGCCACGTACTCAGCGCCTTTTTGCAGGGAACCGATGGTGGCGTTGATCGCAATGTCCTTTAACTTGGCCCCCAATGATTCATCCTGATCTCCGGCCATTTTTTCAGCAAATGAATAAACGCCATCATGGAGTTTGACCCCGTCCAGGGCAATGGAAAACAGGCGGGCGGCCATCTCTTGCTTGTAAAATTCGTGACCCGATTCATAGGCCCGGCCCATTTTGGCGGCCTGCTGCCCGGTGTGTTCTTGCACCTCACCGAAAAGACTGTATCCATCCTCAACGGCTGACAGGTAGTTTTCCAGCACCTGCAGCGTTTCATGTTTGCTCAACCCGTATTTGAGGATCTGATAATCCAACCCCTGAACATCGCCCCTGCGAGCCGCGGCAACCATGTCCTCAAATGCGCCGGGATCAATCAGGGAGCCTTCTTTTTTGCCCAGCCCGAGTTTGGCGGTCTGTGCGCCCAGCGCGTTGAGGCTGGTTTTGGCCGCCTCTTTGGCCGCCGCCATCCATTCAGCGCGCAGATCGCGCAGCAGGTCCAGTTTCAGGTGCTCGCTCATGGCCGGTGCCATCCAGCTGAACTCGAAGTGTCCGGAGTCCCGCCAGCCGGAGGTATAAATGGTCTTTTGCTTGAAGCCCTCCCAGTCCAGCTGGTCCACTCTCAGGGTGCCGTGAGGGGCCCGGATGGTGTAAGAGACAATATTTTTGTCCGCGTCTTCGGCCACCACGCTGAAAACACCGTAGGACTCCTGCCACATTTGCGGCCGGCTTTTCAGCCCGGCCCGCTTGATGCGCGGGGCGGGCGATACCAGCTCAACGGTGGTCTTCATCTTCGGATGCCCCTTCACACGCACCTCGAGCCTGACACCCTTCAAATTGATTTCCGGCCGGATTGGATCTTCCGACTTTACCAGGCAGGAAACCGAGCCGTCCTGCTGAACCCAGGCGCTAAAAGTTCGCACCCCGACGATCCGCGTTGGTTTCTCCCCCCGGGCAGTCAACAGCACATCCTCAATGGGAATTTGCTGGCCGGCGAGGCTTTCGTTGCGGGGGTTGTCGTAGGTTGCCCGGCCGGACAACTGGATCCGGCTGCGGCCGTTTAGAATCAATCCCCTATCGGGAGTATTGAAGTCCAGGCGCTGAAACACCAGCTCGGATTGAATACATCGCCCGGCAGCCGCATCGCAGCCCTGCGGGCACTTCCAGCTGTTGGATACGCACCGGCCGGAATCCGGATCAAAGTGGCCGTTGTAGTGCAGGGTGTCGCCGTGGCAAAATTTTTCAGGACATTCTTTTTCAGGTTCCGGCCGCTTGGGTTCGGCAGTCCGATCCTTTTTGGGAGTCAACCGAATTTCAACGGCGTACTTTTTCTTTTTGCGGGGGTCCACCGGGATCTTTATCGTCCGGGGGCGAAAATTTACCAGCCGGGCTTCAATGGTGTAAGTGCCGGTTTTCAGTTCGGTGAAGTGGCCGTCCTGGGAACGCCGCCAGTATCCATCCGGCCCCTTGATGTCAACAACGGCGCTGATCTCTTCCAGGCTTTGCTGATCTTTTACCGTGACATCCAAGGCGGCAAGCTCATCGGCGGCAGGCCCAGTCCCCGGTCTCCCCAAACCTCCAGGAAAAAATTTGAT
>JAOZPY010000274.1 GCA_029932495.1 Desulfobacterales bacterium | reverse complement strand
CCAGTGCCTGACCAGCAACATGGACTGGTTTGAAATTGACGGCACGGGCAGACTGGTCACGTACAGTAAGCTGGAATTTGCTCCCATCGGATTCCAGGAGGATGTCCCTTACAGCATTGCGCTGCTGGACTATGGTGACTACAAGGTATTCGGCCGTCTTGCCGGCGAGCTCTCCGACACCGATGTCAAGGTCGGCATGCAACTGAAGACCGTGGTCAACCGGCTGCCCGGCGGACAACTGAACTATGTGTTTCAAAAGGAGTAACAATCATGCCCGAACTTAAATACTTGAAATTTGAAAAAGCAGACGGGGTAGCGCGCATTACCCTCAACCGTCCGAAGTTTAACATGATGAACATTGAAATGATGGACGAGCTCAACGGCCTGCTTGAGGGTCTGCTCGCCGATGACGCGCTCAAATGTTTGGTCATCGATGCCGAGGGAAAGCATTTTTGCACCGGTGTGGAAGTTGCCGACCATAAGCCTGAAAAAGTCGATGGCATGATCGCCACTTTCAACCGCATTTTTGAACTCACCGAGCAGTTGGAAGTTCCGATCATTGCGGTCGTGCAGGGATTTTGCCTTGGCGGCGGCATGGAGCTGGCCATTGCCTGTGATGTCATCGTCGCCGATAAAGAGGCCACCTTCGGCCAGCCGGAGATCAAGGTCGGCTTTTTTCCACCATACGCGGCCATGCGACTGCCCCACATCGTGGGCCCGGCCCGGGCGGTGGAAATCTGCACCACCGGAAAATTTTACAAGGCCGACGAAGCTCAGCGCATGGGTATGGTCGCCCATCTATCTGAAAACGGCGAACCCGGTGAAGCCGCTGAAAACATCATCAAAGAAATCCGTGCCAACAGTCCACTCATCATCCGTTTAAACAAAAGGGCCGTCAAGCAGCACCTGGGCCTGGATTTCAAGACAGCCCTGGCCGGGGTCAGCGATCTTTTCCTGAACAGCCTGATGAAAACCGAAGATACCCAGGAGGGAATCGCCAGCTACGAAGAAAAACGCAAACCGGTGTGGAAAAACAAGTAAAGGAGTTCATATGTCCCAGATTAATAAAATCGGAATTGTCGGCGCGGGCAACATGGGCAGCGGCATTGCCCAAAAAATGGCCCAGGAAGGACTGAATGTTGTCAGCGTGGACATCAAAGATGAATATGTCCAGCGCGGTCTGAACGTCATCAAAAAAACCCTGGCTGAAGGGGTGGAACGCAAACTTTTTACTCCCCAGCAGGTCGATGAAACCCTGGCGCGTATCAGGGGCACCACGGACTTCGCCGAAGTGGCCGACGCGGACCTGGTCATCGAGGCGGTCTTTGAAGACAAGCAGGTCAAATCCGATCTGTTTAAAAAACTGGACGGCCTGTGCTCGAAAAAAACCATTCTGGCCACCAACACGTCCAGCTTCTATGTTCACGAGTTTGCCGCCCAGACGTCGCGCCCGGATCGCTTCATCGGCTTGCATTACTTCTACCACCCGGCAAAAAACCGCCTGCTGGAAGTCATTCCCCATGATCAGACCAGCGCCGAAACCCTTGAAAAAGCATTGCTGGTGGCCCGGTTGCACGGCAAGACGCCCATTGTGGTCAAAGACGCCCCGGGATTTGCCGTCAACCGCTTTTTTGTTCCCTTTCTCAACGAAGCAGCCCGCATGCTCGAAGAAGGGGTTGCCGATATCCCGACCATTGAAGAAGCCGCCAAACGCGCTTTTAAAATCGGTATGGGGCCATTCGAGCTGATGAACGTCACCGGGATTCCCATCGCCGTGCATGCTTCCACCACCCTGGGAAACGAACTCGGGCCGTTTTACGCCACCGCCGGCATCCTCAAGGCTCAAATGGAAAAAAATGAAGACTGGGATCTTTCCGGCACAGCGGACGAAAATAAAATTAGTGCTATCACCGATCGGTTTTACGGGGTGTGCCTCGGGGTGGCGGCCTCACTGGTGGATGAAGGGGTGGCTTCCATTGAAGATACCGATCGCGGCGCCAAGATCGGATTGCGCTGGATCATGGGACCTTTTGAGATCATGAACAAAATCGGAATCGATAGAACCCATGCTGCGGTTCAGGCGGTTGCCCGCAAGTATGAGGATTTCAAGATGCCTCAAATCCTGGCCCGGCAAAAGGAACTCGGCACGCCCTTTGAGTTTCGCTTCGTCGATCTGGATGTCAAAGACGGCATTGCCTTTATCACCCTTAACCGGCCCGAGGCCATGAATGCCTTGAATGAAACCGTGGTCTCCCAGCTGGATCAACGCTTTGGCGAAGCTGAAAACAATCCGGAGGTCAAAGCAGTTGTCTTTCAGGGAGCCGGCAAGGCTTTTGTTGCCGGCGCGGACATCCGGTATTTTGTTCAAAAAATCAAGGCTGATAAAATCGACGATATTATCGCTTTCACCCGCAAGGGCCATGAGCTATTTCTGAGGATCGAAAATTCGCCGAAACTGACCATTGCCCTGCTCGACGGGTTGTCACTGGGTGGCGGCAGCGAGTTGGCCCTGGCCTGCCAGGCGATCATCGCCACCCCGGCCGGCTCCATGGGATTTCCTGAAACCGGCATCGGCATCTATCCGGGGTTAGG
Source organism: Desulfobacterales bacterium (assembly GCA_029932495.1). Lineage (GTDB taxonomy): Bacteria > Desulfobacterota > Desulfobacteria > Desulfobacterales > JAFDCJ01 > JAFDCJ01. Next base: position 2,155 of record JAOZPY010000274.1, on the reverse strand, counting down.
CGGCATGCTGCGTACCGCCCGAATTGCCGGACCGGAACTTGCCAAATACTACGTGTTCACCGGCGCACCCATCTCCGCCGCCGATGCTCATGCTCTGGGCATTGTCACCCGGCTGGTCATGCCGGCGGAAGTCGATTCGGTCATAAAAGAACTGGTAGCCGAAGGCAAACCCGATAAATACCGCCAGCGGCAAATCCCGGAAAAATTTAAACCCTATGTTCAGGCCTGCAGCGCGGAAAATGTTACCCGGCTGCTTTCCGGAAAACCGCCCAAAGGTGTTGCTGAAGATCTGGCCGCCAAAACTGTCAAGACAATCGGATTTAAAGCACCCCTGGCGCTGAAAATCAGCAACGAAATCATCGACGCCCAGATCGGCAAATCCATGCAGGAGGCGGTGGAAATCGAACTCGGCCGCCTGAATGAAATATTTTCCACGGCCGATGCCTTAGAGGGCCTGTCGACTGTCGGCCGCAAGCGGCCGGAATTCAAAGGAGCATAATCTGACTATGTTTCAGGTGCCAGGAGATTGAGGGACTTGGTTATGGGGCTTGCACCCTGGCCCCTGTACCTTGTACCCTGAACCCTGTACCTTAATAATCTGTACCTTGAACCTCGAATAAGGAAATTGCCATGCATAAACTATTGACCGACAAACCAGGTGAAAAAATGCTGCTGCTGGGCAATGAAGCCATCGCCCGCGGAGCCATTGAGGCGGGGGTTGCGTTCACCAGTACATATCCGGGAACCCCCTCCTCTGAAATTTCGTTGAACTTTTTCCAGATTTCCCAGGCCAGCGACCTGTATTTTGAATACAGCACCAACGAAAAAGTGGCCCTGGAGGTTGCCGCGGCTGCCGCCAATACCGGTGTGCGCAGCATGTGTGTCATGAAGCACGTGGGAGTGAACGTGGCCGCCGATGCCATGATGACCCTGGCCTACGTGGGGGTTAAGGGCGCTCTGGTGATCCTGTCTGCAGATGACCCGTTTATGTTTTCCAGCCAGAACGAACAGGACAACCGTTATTACGCCAAACTGTCCGGGCTTCCCATGATTGAACCTTCATCGGTGGAAGAAGCCAAGGAAATGCTTGCTTACGCCTTTGATCTTTCCGAAAAACTCAGCGAACCGGTGCTTTTCAGAACCACCACCCGCATCAATCACTCCACCGGCGTTGTCACCCTGGGCAATTTGCGGCCTTGCAAACCCAAGGGTGATTTCCAGAAGGATCCCTTGAACCTGGTGACGGTTCCTGCGGTTTCCCGCAAACTGCACGTCAAATTGCTGAAAAATTACGACGCCGCCCAAAAGCTGGCTGAACAGTCCGACTATAACTTCATCCAGGGCGACGGCCAACTGGGGATTATCTGCAACGGTGTCAGTTATAACTATGTATCGGATGCCTTGCAAAACTTGAACGCCGCCGACAAGGTCAAGGTGCTGCGTCTGGGATTTTCCCATCCCCTGCCGGAAGCATTGATAAAAAACTTTTTAAAGGCCTGCGAGAAAGTGCTGATCGTGGAAGAAGGTGAACCTTACATGGAAGAAGCGGTCAAGGCCTTTGCCCAGGAAGAAAAACTGACCCTGCCCATCCGAGGCAAAACTCAAGAGCCGTTTACCCGGCTGTATGAATACAACCCGGTCCAGGTCACCCAGGGGATCGCCAGTTACTTTGCGCTGCCGTACACCCCGCCCCAGGTTCCCGATCTTTCCGACGTACCGCAGCTTCCCCAGCGTCCGCCCACCCTGTGTGCGGGATGCTCCCACCGGGCCACCTATTACGAGGTCAAAAAGGCTACCGAGGGCATCGAAACCATTTTCCCCACAGATATCGGATGCTACACCCTCGGACTGCTGCCCCCGCTTTCGGCGGCTGATTTTCTCATCTGCATGGGCTCTTCGGTGGGCACCGCCGGCGGGTTTTCCCAGACCACTGACAAAAAAGTCATTGCGTTTATTGGAGATTCCACTTTTTTCCACTCCGGCATCCCCGGTCTGATCAACGCCGTGCACAACAACCATGATTTTACCCTGGTCATCCTGGCCAACGGCACTACGGCCATGACCGGCCACCAGCCCCATCCCGGGGTTGACATGACGCGACTGAACCTGGACGGCTACAACCAGGTGTCCATTGAAGCGGTGGTAAAAGCCGTCG
>JAOZPY010000273.1 GCA_029932495.1 Desulfobacterales bacterium | reverse complement strand
TATTCCCTGAATAAAAGCGGCTTATTTTAGTTTTTCGTTATTCTATACCCGGGCATGAGAAAACATTCATTGTCCAGCTGATTGCCGAAAAACGCTTCAACCACCTCCTCAATCTCGCCGACTCTGCCCGCAATAACCCGGATGTTTTTGCTTTTCAGCAGTTTGTTCAAAACATCACTGATGCCGCAGCAGATCACAACATTGACTTCCAGCTTCGCTAAACTTGCCAGTCGTTCGGAAAGTGAAAAACCATCAACCCAGAGGGTGTGGCGTTTGACCTCATTTTTATGCTCGTAGTCAAATACAGAAATCTGTGTGCATGCATCCAGAACCGGAGAGACCCGATTGTTAAAAACCGGGATCGCAATTCTGATCGTATCCATGAGCCCACTTCCATAAAACACGGATCCTGATGGCGTGCCGATGCACAGTTATCACGTTGACTTTTCCAGTTATCGCTTTTGCTGCTTAGGTATCGGCCTGCGGGCCGGTGTTTGCAGGGCATCAGGAACAGCCACAGCTCGATGCAAGGCTGCAACTGAATTGCTCATCGGCCAGAGACCACCACTGATGGTTTAGCGGCATCAGATGCTGGATTTCATTGCCTTCGACGCCGGAATGATCGCCGGAAAATTTGTTGTCGTAAAGTGTTTCCTCGTTTTCATTCTTAAGTTTATTTTCAACATATTTCAAGCGCTTAGTATTGTTTATCTCATCTGAAAGATCATAAAGTACGCTGGTTGTGTAAACCTTGACCCGTTCTGAATCCACGCATGCAAAGGTACCGCTTTTGCCATATACATACTCAAATCCTCTGGAGCGGAAACCTAACACCCGCACCGGCCTTTTCTGGCTGTAAAACGAAAAGAGGCTGAGCAAACGATCGAAAAACAGATATCCGATTTGTGTTCCCGGGACCCGCCGGTCCACTTCACCCGTTGCGAACTTTTTTTGTTTATCAAGCAACGGATAATTCACGGTGGTGCTCTTTTGAAATACGACCCGCCAGGTGTCAAGGCTTTCAAATGTAAAAGCCGCCATCGTTTCCTCACCGTCAAAGGCACACTCTATTTTAGCGATGTTGAACAGGTTCGGCGATATGTTTTCGCGGTAATCAAAGTGGGGGGTATTGGTGTGATCGAAATATTTGCTCCGGATCAGTCCCTGTTCCTCAAATGAAAAGGATTGAAAAACACGGTGGTCAACAAACGGATAACATTTCAAAAAAAAGGTGACTTCATGCAAATCAAAGTCTTCATCCTGCCTTGTGCCGGTTTCAGCCAGCTCGAGAAGATAGACCCCCGGTGCATCTGAAATCCAGAAATACCATGCCGGCCTTTCTCCCCAGACTTGACTGACCCCCTCAAGTCCGAGATCCGTGCGTATTTTCTCCACCCATGATGCCTTGACCAGCATACTTTCGATTTTAGTTCGAAAAAAATGCTCTAAATCTATTTCAACCCCCCCCCTTCTTCAGAAACAGCTCTTTTACAATATCGATCTTATCACGATTTTTGGTTTCGATACCGTGCATGCGTGCTGTTTCAATTAAGATGTCATCCGGATATGCCAGCGTCAAAGCATAACTTGATTCATAAGACTCAAAAAATTTGTCAAATTCTTCCTTTTCTTCCACTTCCCGAACCCCGGCTTCAAAACCCTGCACAAGTCCATTGATCTGCCGGAGAAAAAATTTGGACAAAAACTGCCTTTTGCTTTTATCGATCATCAGATGCCCCTGATTTTTGCAACGGCCACCCATCGAAAAAGTCACTCTGGATCATAACAATACTCAAAAACAGCAGGGTCCAGACCAGTGGTGTATCGGCGGGCTGGGCAAAACCTTCCACCTTGGCCAGAAAGAAAGTCGCCAGTGGTGAAAAGTAAAACCAGTAGATCAGCATACCCCCCGCCAGCGCAATGATCGTGCGCAGGATACAGCGGACCCACAGATTATCGCTGTTGGGAAAATTATTAAAATAGTTTTTCAGAATAAAAGCGGCTAAAATAAAAAAGCCGGCAATTTCTCCGGCATGAATATAACGCCAGTCCGGTCCGTCGGTATACTGTCCGCCCACAAATGCTTCGTCCCAAAAGTAATTAAATATGTTTAAAAGGACATAAAGAAGTACGAATCCGAGAATCAAGGTCACGATAAAGGTGACCAACCCCCGGGTTAAATTGGAATTTCCGTCTTTCCAGAGCACTTTCCAAGGGTGTTCTTCCCACAACAAATCTGAAAAAACAATCCAGACCAGTGTGCAGAGTACCAGCCCCAGGCTGAAAAAAGCGCTGCCGGTGCCGGCCAGTGATTCCCACCAGGGCGCCACACCTGCCTTGGTCTGCGCCGGATAGAAAAGGTAACATATGTGAGGATGAAACAGGAGTATATAAATGATGGTTACAAAAAAGAAAATGGCAAACATTCGTGACACTGCCAGCGTTGCGCGACTCTCCTTTTGCCAAGGCCATCGACCAAAACCAAGATTCCAGAACAAGGCGATCCATAAAAAAGCGGCGAAATAATAAACGATGGCAGTCGATGCGTTCTCCCGGGCGGAAAAGGGCTCGGCTCCGATACCACCGCCGGCGACAATGGAATCCGGACTGAAATAGGCAATCCCGAATTTGCCGATAAACCCCCAGAAAATGATATAGTTCAGGATCACCATCAGGACAACAGCAACGATTGTTAAAATAATGCCTTTTTTTATGGGGCTGGGTTTTGACAACTGGCTCTCTAAAATAGAAGGATAATCCAAAACCTTTGTCATCAGAACAATACCGGAGATAAAAACCACCACCAGGGAAAACCCATACATGGGTGTATAGAGCTTCATCACGGTGTTCGGGTTGAAAAATATGTACCACAGCAACCATACAATACAAAACACGACGATCAGATTGAGCAATCCGAAAAAATAATTAAATCTTTTCATTGAGGTACCGTTATCCATACTCCCCCTCCTTTGAAAAAGATAAAAAGAAGGGGAAAAACTGCACGGCCCTTTTTCCCCCTCTAAACCAGAATCGAGTGATCATGCCGCAATATTGCCGATTAGAAAACAACGCTATCGCCGTTGGTCAGAAATACATTGCTGGTCTTGGCAACGGTGGAATATTTTTTATAGGTTTTGTATTTATTGGTGCCTTTCACAACGGGGATACCGGATGCCGCCGCTTTTTCGGCCCAGATCCAGCCGGTACAGTGGTTACATCCGAGTTTCTTGATTTTGAAGGCCTTCACCCCCTTGATGATGTCATCGAATTTAGGCTCCCAGGTTTCAAACAGGCTGATATGCAGGCCGCCGTAACAACCATAGGGTTGATAGCCCTTGAAATTCTTACGCGCATAGGAAAAAAGGGACAGGATTCCCGGATGACAGCAACCCGTTACGGTGACAATCCCCTTGTCCTTAACGTTAAAATACAGCACGTTTTCCCCGCGGACCCGCAACAGGATCGGAACATCGAACATTCTTACGGCAACGCCGGGCATCAACCGGTAAATGCCGTCTCCTTTTTCTCCTTTGGGCTCGGTTAAAATCAATTTGCCCGTGTGGGGATAATCATTTTTACAGATGTGCACCATTTCCCCGGTGGTCTTGTCTTTGGCTTTGTGGTGGGCTTTGTCCTTTAAAAGCGCCATGTCCTCCGGATAATAAGTTTTCGGTGCGTACAGGGTGATGTCCTGCTTATGTTTCAGGGTGGATTCAACCCCCCAAAAATGGTCCAAATGCCAGTGGGACAGGACATAAAACTCAATTTCATCTTTTTTCAGCAGGGAGGCCACCTCGCTTTTTTCCTCATAAATGTAGTCCATCCAATCGGTGTTCCAGCCAAAATCCATCATGAATTTTCGTTCTTGACCCTCCAGGGTGGTTACGGTAATCAGGGTGGAATACCCGCCGGCATTGTCCCAGACCCAAGGGATGATGTACTGGTTGGTCATCGCACCGCCGTAATCCATGATGTTCTTCTTAAATTGATCATTGTTAAACCAGCTTGTTTCCGTCAGCACGTCAATTTTAAGGCTCTTAATTTCACCGATATCGAGCTTTTTACGCGCCTCGGCTTCGCTTGGAAACATGACGTTGGTTGTACCCGCCACCGAAGCGGCGATTCCTGTTGCAGCCATGGATTTTAAAAATGTTCTTCTTTTCATGCGACCTCCTTTGCTGTTATGCTTTGCCCAAGATGTAATGAAATTAGAATAATGGCCATGGGAGTGAAAAAATTGATTAATATCGTATTTATTCAAAATCCATACCGCTGTGACAGGCAGGTTGCCGTTAATCCATAACTATTTGGAACCAAAGAAATTTATTATAAAAACTGATAATTTCCAGTCGTTTTTGCCAACAACAAAAGGGAACAAAACGCCCCGATTTTTTAATTATCGGATGCGAATTGTTCCCTCCAAGAATTATTTTGCACTCACCGAGGCGGTTTTACCATTGACAGCAGTTAACCCTTAATTTATAGCGCTGTTAATAAGATACCTGAAAAAAGCTGTTTGGCGATGCGGGACCCATGCCGACTGCTTTTTTATCTGCAGGTATAGCGGGAAACCGATGCAGGAAAGATTTGAAATCATACTGAACAGTATTACAGACGGGGTTTATACCGTCGATCTTGATTGGCGAATCACCTCGTTCAATTTGGCGGCAGAAAAAATCACGGGGATCTCCAGGCAAGAAGCCATCGGTCAGGCCTGTTTCGAAGTTCTGCGATCCAGTGTCTGCGA
>JAOZPY010000272.1 GCA_029932495.1 Desulfobacterales bacterium | reverse complement strand
AAAGAAGCCCCGGCCGGCGCCCGGCGTTTTACCCGGGGCGCCGGCCGCCACGGTGATTTCACAGTGAAGGATACGGACAGGTGACGGTTCCATGATGCTGAGCATCGCCCGCACACATCTATCGGTTCTGTAAGTATCTTTTTGAACCGCAGAATGTCGAACAAGGAATTTTGAATTCTGAAGTAACCCCTTCGTAATTCTGCGGTTCCTTGTTCGATATTCAATCTTTTCAGACGCGCCAGCGTATCCCTTGTCAGCGCAACGGCAGTTCGCGATAGGGCAGTGCCCGTTTGCTGGCCAATTTTCTCAGATTATCCTCCAGGGTTTGTTTTTTACCGCTCCCATCATCAACCCGGATCAATTTGTCGGCAACCACAAAAACCTGAAGCTTTGCCGGGTTCAGGTATTGCTTGGCCAGCCGGTGAAGTTGTTGCCTGTCAGCGGAAAAAAAGGCATCCTGGATTTTATCCAGGGTATCCAACGGTTCGTTGCGCAAAGCATACTGGGCATAGACTTTGACAAGACCCGCCGGCGTGTCCACATTGAACACAAAACTATTAAGGGCATCCAGCCGTTTTTGTTCGAGCAGCTGCCGGGGGATTTCCTGCCGCAGCTTGCCCATGACATTGATCGTCTCATCGATGGCCCGGACTGTTTTATCCCCCTGGCAGCCGATATAGCCGTATAACATTCCTGCCGACCACTTGTAAGTCTCATAGAATCCGGCCGTATATACCAGGCCGAGGTCATCCCGCAGACGGGTGTACAGCATGGAATCGCTGCCGCCGAAAACAGACATCAGCAGGTTCAACTTCCAATAATCCGGGTTGGACCGCTTGATACCTGGCAGGCTCATAGCCACCTGGGACTGAACCTGTCCGGGCTTGTTGATCAACGCCAGCACCGGTGGTGTTGCGCCGGGATCCACCAGTTGGCGGAGGGGGGCCCGGGTCTGGGGCAGGGATTTGAACAACTGCACAAGACCCCGGCGAACGTCCTTTTTATCAACATCGCCGGCGACCGCGGCCACCATGTTGGAAGGCACAAAATAAGCCGCTAAAAACCGCTTCAAATCACTGCGGGAAATACCCTCAATGGTGCCCAGCCCGGCCAGAGGATCGCGGCCATAGGCATGCCCCTTAAAGTGCCAGATTTTCAATTCACGCCCGGCCACCGCACGGGCGTTGCCCCCTTGACGCTTCAAAGCAGTCACCAGCCGGTTTTTTACCATGGCAATGATTTGCGGATCAAACCGGGGATGGATTAAAATTTCCTGCAGCAGTTTCAACCCGTTTTCCCAATCATCCTTAAGCACCGAAAGGTGAATGGTGGTTTGCTCTTCGCCAACGTTCACACGGATCCGAATGGCGTTTTCATCCAGCACCCGGGCCAGTTCGTCCGGCAAATAACTTTCCGTCCCGCCACGGATGATACTGTCGCCAAGCAGATCGGCCAGCCCGATCTTAGCCGGCGGCACGTCCACGGAACCGGCCTTGACCAGCAGTTTCAAATCCACCAGGGGCAGTTCCCTGTCCGGCAGAAAAAACACCCGGGCACCGGCCACCTGCATGTCGTCGGCCCGGGGATATTCAATTTTCCTGGGCCGACGCTCAAAACTAAGCGGATGCTTCCAGCCGGCCGGTGTTGGATATACGGAATGATTACTAAAATCCGTCTGCTTCGGCATCCGCCGGGCAGCGCTGCCCGAGATGGAGCGAACCTCCGTGTACCGCTGCGGGGGGTGTTCCGGCCGGCCGCCGGGAATGACAAACACGGTGGTCTGATTATCAACAACCAGGTACTTCCCGGCCACCCGGCGGATATCATCGGCTGTAACCGCCTCAAGCTTTTCCAGATAACCTTTCAGGTATTGCCAACCCACCTGGACTTCCAGCGTGGCCAGGGTCCCGGCAAGGCTCTCATTGGTGCGCATCTGGTCGATAAAGCTGCGGCGATTGAGCTTTTTGATCCGTTTAAGCTCCCGGGGCGAGATCGGTTCGGTTTTTAGTTTTTCGACTTCATCCAGCAACATTTTTTGCAACGCCTCGCATGCCTCTAGATAGGCATGACGTTTGGCGGCATCTCCGATTCCCTGTGTTTTGACAAGCGCCGGTTCGTTGGGGGATCCTCCCAGGATCACCAACCCGCCGTATCGGTTGTCCGGGTTGTAAGCCCAGGCTTCCACCGCCTGCCCCCGGTTGACGAGATCCTGGGTCAATCGGGCGCTGCGGCCGCTGCTCAAAATCATGGTCAACGCATCCAGGGCATAAAAATCTGCCGTTCCCATTTTAGCTGCGTGAAAGCCGATTCGAACCAGCGGCGTGCGTGCACCTTTCAGATAACGGATGCTGCGCCGCGGCCCACTTTGCACCGGCTCGCGCGTTACTGTTTCCGGCGCGCGGGCTCCTGCCGGATACCGTGTAAAATATATTTCTGCCAGCCGGCGGGCTTCCTCGACGGTGACATCTCCCACCAGAACACAGACGGCATTGGTGGGATTGTAATATTTTTTGTGAAATGCCATGGCATCCCGGGTATTGAATTTTTCCATGTCGGCCTTCCAGCCGATGGTCGGATTGTGGTAGGGATGCGCCGTGTAGGCGGCAGCGCTGAGATCCAGCCAGGCCGCACCGCCGGGATTGTTGACATAGCGATAAGCCCATTCTCGCTGCACGACCTGTTTTTCAACGTAAAATTCCCGCCAGGCCGGCTCAAACAGCTGTTCACTGATGATGGAAAACCATTGCTCCAGCATGTCCGCAGGCACGGAAGCCATAAACTGGGTTTGATCCTTGGTTGTATAGGCGTTGACTCCCACCGCACCATTCTTGCCGAGTTGGGACGAAAAGGCCTGAGGGACGTATATCTTCTGGACTTCCCGGCGCAGTCTTTCCATATCGGCCAACTTTTTACTGATCAAATCCGTATCAGGATGACGCTGTCGCTGTTCGGCGAGCACCACCTGATAGTCCGCTTCGATTTTGTCCTGAAGCTGCTGATCTTTGCGGTAGTTCAACGTCCCGAAATTCTTGGTGCCTTTGAACATCATATGTTCAAGCAGGTGGGCGATACCGGTCTTGCCGCTGTCTTCAAGGGCTGAACCCGCCCGAATCGCCAGACGACATGCCACCTGGGCGGTGGCCGGACGGTTGACCACCAGAAACAGCATTCCGTTTTTCAGCCTAAAGGACTGAACGTCGATATGGATGTCGTCAGTCGAAACAGCTGCGGCAACATTTGTAGAAAACATCAACAGCACGAGTGCCAAAATAAAAAATTTAAACGATCGCATGGACTTCGCCTCCTGCAGGAGTTCCGGACAACAAAATGACCGGATACTTCACCTGGTTTCAGATGGTTTTAGCCAATGAGTATAATTGCCGGATAAATGATTTTCAACCCCGATACAGGCATTTTCCACAATACAAAGCATAAAATAGGTATCTGTAATTGACAGCGAAAATAAAAGTCATAGATTTAAACATGTTGATCAGCACCGAAAAAATTTGAATTTTGAATTCACCGCGAAAAATGATACGGTTGGCTTAAAGGGTAAACTTCAGGTATAATGGCATCATGATCAGTGCAATTGTAATGGCAGGCTACAACAACAAGCGGGAAGTTAAAAAGTACGGCCGTATCGTGGCGGAAAATTACAATGAACGATTCATTGAAAGCGGCTACAAGCCCCTGCGGGAATTTACAACAATTCAAAATGGCAAAACCATCAGCAAACCGCTGATCCAATACACCCTTGAACAGCTTTTTGACAATGATCGAATCGATGAAATTGTCATTGTCGGCCACCAGATGCTCCTGGAACAGCGCCTGGGAGATTTTATAAAGAATTACGGCAAGCCCTGCCGCATTATTAATCAGAATACCCGGATTACGGAAGATGTGCAACGTCGCTTCCAGATCGCAAACCGCAGGGTAAAATATAATTCCATCGCCGGGAATTTGATAAAAGCATATGCCGCCAGCAAGGCGGATGCCGAAAAACGGCATGCCCTGTTTATCGCCTCTGATTCGCCGCTGACCACCAATGAATTTGTCAACCGGTTTTTGCAAACAGTCACTCCCATCTTGCAGGAGGCAGCCATCTTTCTTCCGGCAGTGCTTATCGAGGGCAAAAGAGACCGGCTGGGACGTATGCCCTTATGGCTGCGCAACGACTCCCGTTTTCAGCTCCCCGGTCCAAAGGATCCTCACGGCCGGCAGGGATTCCGGCTTTCCTCGCTGATAATTGCCGATCCACATCGCTTTGATATCAACACCGGCAACACGGCTTACAGCCTGCGCAAGTGTCTGAATCCCAACATTCAGCTCAAATTGTTTCGCATCACGCGCAGCCTGGGTTACCCGAATGTGTATTCCAAGTATTTTCTGCGCAGGGATTTGAGCGTCAATGAGGTGGCCAACATCGTTTCTGAATATTTCAAGGGCCGCCTTGAATTGATTCCCATACGCGGTGAGGAAGCAACCTATGACTATGACGGAACCGAAATGGAGTACCGTATGATTAATAGAATGCTCCAGAAAGGCTAACATAGTAACTTCTCAAAAAATTGCGGTCCGCCCGCGCAATATGCATTTTGATTTCGCTGAAGGTGTCCATTTGGGGCGCCATCGCATCGGTGGGCTAAATTTCAAGAACTCGGCGCAAAGCGCCTCAAACAGCTTGAAATTCTTAACGCCCACCGATCCGCTGGCTTGTTTCCCCAAATGGACAATGACGCGCAACCAAAACGCATATTGCGC
>JAOZPY010000271.1 GCA_029932495.1 Desulfobacterales bacterium | reverse complement strand
GCCACCATGGGATTCGGCATTGCCGTCTACCAGGTTTTTGTCAACTCCGAACTGCTGTCCGGCGGCCGCATGGGCCTGATCATTGCCAAGCTTGCACCACCCTTTGGGCTTGAAGATGTCACCTTTAACTATTACTTCAATTTCCTGATTGCCCTGGTATTTACCCTGCTCAGCTATAATATTGTCTCATCATATATGGGACGCTCCTTTATTGCCATCCGTGATAATGATATCGCCGCAGAAGTCATTGGGGTGAACCTGACCCGTTACAAACTGCTTTCGTTTGCCATCAGCTCATTTTACACCGGCGTTCAGGGAGCGCTTTACGGCCTGTACATGGGATACCTGGAACCCAACATGTTCACCTTTATGGAGGCCATCACCCTGTTTGTGGCCGTGATTATCGGAGGGCTGGCATCGATTGAGGGATCCATCATGGGAGCGGCGTTTGTTATTCTGGTGCCGCAGATTTTCAGTGACTACCGGGAAATGGTGCCGGTGGTCTTCGGGGTTACCATCCTGCTGGTTTTAATCTTCGAACCCCTTGGATTAAACGGTCGCTGGCTCAAAATGAGACTGTACTTTCGCAACTGGCCGTTTCGTTGATAGGAGAACAATTCAATGTCAAATTTCTTGCAATACCTGGTTTCAGGACTTTCCACCGGCAGCATTTACGCCCTGGTGGCGCTGGGCCTTGCCCTGATCTATCGATCCACCCGCATCCTGAATTTTGCCCATGGCGATATCACTACAGCCGGCACTTTTTTCGCGTTTATCCTGCTCGGTTTGCATCTTCCCTTTGTGGTCAGCTTTGCGCTGGCGCTTATTTTTGGTGCAGCCCTTGCCATGGCGTTTTATTTCATCGTCCTGATTCCGGCCCAGCGACGGGAAGCCACCCAGCTCAGCCAGATAATTTTAACCCTGGGGCTCGGTTTGATTCTGCAGGGGCTGGTTTCTTATTTCGGCGGAACCGAACCCCAGTCCTTTCCCTTTCCTCTGTCGGATACAAAAACCTATACTTTCGCCGGCGTGGTCATCAGCCAGCTGAGTCTGGGAACCATCGGCATCGGGCTGCTGACCAGCGTGCTTTTATACCTGCTGGTACAAAAAACCCGCCTGGGACTGGCCATGCGCGGCACCTCGGAAAACCTGCCGGCGGCGCAAACCCTGGGCATCCCCACCCGGCAAATCCTGGCACTCAGCTGGGGACTGGCCTCTCTGCTAGGGGTCCTGGCCGGTCTTTTTCTGGCCCCGGTGCTTTTGCTCGACCCTTTCTTCATGATGGAACCCTTCCTCAAGGGTTTTGCTGCGGCTATTCTAGGAGGTCTGAACAGTCTTCCCGGAGCGATCGTCGGAGGGTTGATTATCGGCGTATCTGAAAGCCTGGCGGGTGGCTACATCTCGGTGGCGTTTAAAAACACCCTGGCGTTTCTGATTATCATCGTGGTGCTGCTGGTCCGTCCAGAGGGTCTGCTGGGAAAAGAGTTCAAAGAACGCGTCTAAATCGACTACGGGATGCAATTTTTCGCAATCCTCACCATCTACCTTTACCTTCCGGGAATTACTGACACCCGTCTGCATATCTTTGACAAATAAGCATACTTGATATATAACTTGAATTGATCGTAAACAAAATGAAAAATCAGAGATAACGTTCTAAATTAGTTATCATTTTAACATATTTTCATTAATGCGATGCTATTTTAAAAGGTTTTTTTCATTTTGTTTACCCTACGGGAAAGCCGATGGCACCCCACCTTACTGTGTTGCCGGGAGCCCGCGGTAGATGACTACAGCTTGGCTCCCGGACGCCTTGAAGCCGGGGCACCTTCAACTTTCGATCAATTAAGGCATCAATTTTTCATCAAACCTGATATTTTCAGGGACCCCAAACTTTTTTCTAAAGGAGAATCAGATGATGACCAAACTGCGGATCATTTCGGTCCTGGCATTTGCCTTGCTGGTAATATTTACCGTCGCCTCATGCAGTAAAACCAAGATAAAATCAGAACCTGAATCAACAATCTCAGCTGAAGATGAGGCGCGGCGGCAGGCCGAAGAAAAACGCCAAAAATCTCTGGAGGAGGAAAATCTGGCTGAAGAAAACCTCAGCCGGCAGCAGTCCGCTGAAATGGCGCAGCGTGAAAAAACCGCTTTTGAAAATGAAGACATCCACTTTGAATTTGACAGTGTCCGCTTAACGCCCGAGGCACAGCAGCTTCTGACCAGAAAGGCCCAATGGCTCAAGCAAAATCCGGGGGCCACCATTACCATTGAAGGCCACTGCGACAGCCGCGGGACCAATGAATACAACCTGGCGCTGGGTGAAGGCCGGGCGCAAAGCGCCAAGACCTTTTTGGTGGATCTCGGTATCGATCCGGCACGCATCACCACCATCAGTTTTGGCGAGGAACGTCCGCTGGATCCCCGGCAAAACGAAGCGGCCTGGGCCAAGAACAGACGGGCGCATTTTATCATTGAAAAATAGCGAAAGTTTTACGAAAAGCAAGCGCATCGCCTATTTTGTATCCCCCCACGGATTGGGTCATGCAGCCCGGGCAGCCGCGGTAATGGAAAGCGTCGGCCGGATGGACGGGACAGTGCATTTTGACATTTTTACCACTGTACCGGACTGGTTTTTTGGTGATTCGCTCAAAACAGCGAGGTTCACGTACCACAAACTGGCCACGGACCTGGGACTGGTCCAAAAAACCGCCTTTGAGGTGGACCTGGGCGAAACACTGCGGCGGCTAAATGATTTTCTGCCGTTTTCCCCGACGCAGATTGCAGAAGCAGCTAAGCTTGTCAAGACATTGCACTGCTCACTGATGATCTGTGAAATCGCTCCCATGGGCATCCCGGTGGCGGCAGAAGCCGGTATTGCTTCCGTGCTGGTTGAAAATTTCACCTGGGACTGGATTTACCGGCAGTACAGTACCGATACAGACAGTCTTTCAGCCCATAGCCTGTACCTTCAGGACCTGTTTGCAGCTGCAAATTATCATATCCAGACTGAACCCGTGTGCCGCCGCATCAAGGCGGATCTGACAACCGCTCCGGTCGGCCGCAACGCCCGGACACCGGCGGATGTGATTCGCAACCAGTTGGGCGTGCCGACGAATGCAAAAATGGTGGTGGTAACCACGGGGGGCATCCCACAGGCGTATGGGTTTACCGACCGGTTAAATAAATTAGACCAGATTTTCTTTGTGCTGCCGGGGGCCGGTGCACAAATGCAGATGCGTGGCAACGTGCTCATCGTGCCGCACCGCTCGGGTTTTTTCCATCCGGATTTGATCAATGCCGCGGATGCAGTGGTGGGCAAACTCGGCTACAGTACTCTGGCCGAAGTATTTTATGCCGGTGTTTTTTTTGGATATGTTGGCCGCGCTGATTTTCGCGAATCCGAACGGCTGGAAGTATTTGTCCAGAAACACATGGCGGCAATGGCCCTGGACGAATCCGAATTTGCGAACGGAAACTGGACAGACCGGCTCGATGATCTGCTGGCCCTGCCGCACACACGGCCCGGTGGTATAAACGGCGCCGAGCAGATTGGACGCTTTATCCTGGATTTAATTTAGCCTCAACGTTGCGGTTACTGCTATGATTAAGAAAATCATTTCAGGTGGGCAAACCGGCGTGGACCAGGCGGCCCTGGATGCCGCCATCAAACTGGATATCGCTCATGGCGGCTGGATTCCCCTGGGACGTTTAACTGAAAACGGCCGGTTGCCGGAAAAATACCGGTTGCGGGAAACCCGCAGCTCCAGCTATGCCGAACGCACCGAAAAAAACGTGCTGGATTCCGATGGCACCGTGATCATCTCCCGGGGCCGGCTGACCGGCGGTTCCGAATACACGCGCCAGATGGCGGTCAAACACCACCGTCCCTGGCTTCACATTAACCTTGAACAAACGTCTGCTTTCCAGGCCGCCTCGACCATCAATGAATGGATCAAATTAAACAAAATCGAAACGCTGAATGTGGCCGGACCCCGGGCAAGCAAAGATCCGACGATTTACCGGGATGCATTCGGTATCATCGAAAGCGTTTTTTACCTCAGTCTGGTAGAAAACGGCATGGCTGCCGTCAGCACTGACAGGAATCTTGCCGCCGCCCGGAACACTCCGGTGCCGATCAGCGTGGAGCAAGCCGTCAACCGGCTGGTCGACCGCATTTCACTGAAAGACAAGGCCATCATCGCCAACATGTCCGAAGATGAGTTGCCCCAGCTGCACACCACTCTGGAACCGTATATTGTCAACAACTTCGGATTGTTTGCAGACAACCATGAACTGATTGAATCCTGCCGACAAGTCTCAGGTGCAAATATTCAAAGTGAACAGGAGGCCGTACAGATCATTATCCACGCGCTGTGGAAAAAATTACAGCAGACGCACAAGCTGCGGCTCGTCAAGTAGCACACGCTATGTGCGCCTTGCACCTCATCGGGATAAGTCGGGAAAAAATCACAAAATAAGAATGTAAATTAGATATTGTTTGCCATGTTGTTTATGCAACGTTGAGGTAAACTTTGCTCGGCGCATCGATTCACAACCCCCATAAAACATTCAAAAATCAACCCTGGGTTGGCCGGTTTTGTGAAAGTTAGATTTTTGTTCTGAATACGGATGATGACAACATTTTTGCCGCCCCTGACCGAATATGGGAAAAAATTGATCGAATCTTTTCCAAAATTATGGAACGAATGTAATAAATTTCGGAAAACTTTTTCCCATATCCGCCTTGCCCATGGCT
>JAOZPY010000270.1:3437-4782 GCA_029932495.1 Desulfobacterales bacterium | reverse complement strand
TGCTGGTCTCCTTCGTCCTGAACCTGTTTCATATCATCGGGGTTTTGATCATGGTAATCCCGATTTCCACCTGGTTTTACCAGTTGACGGGCAAAATTTACCTGGGGGCCGTGCTCAATGCCGCCCTGGTCACCTGGATGTTCGTCTCTTCGCAGGTGATCGCACCCATCCCGGTGTAAAAGATCAGACGGCGGAAGAAAGACGATCACAGCATAAAAGCGGTTGGAGAAATGCAAAACGGCAGGACCACATGGTCCTGCCGTTTTATCGGGAAGTTCTGGAAATACCCCGGAGGTCTTATTGCCGTTCGGCAATCAAAACGATGAAGGCATAAAAATCGATACCATCGCCTTCGCAGGCCTCAAATCCAAAGAGGGTCAGGTTATCGCCTGGCTGGATATACTCGAAAGATACGGGAGTATCGCTGTCCTCCTGATCGGCCAATATCGTGGCCCCGGGCTGCACCCGGACGGTTTCGCCCCCGATCAATGTTAGAACTGGTTCGCCGTTATCCGTCCAGCTTACCTCACCGACGAATTTTTCGGGCTGGACATGCACATCCTTGGCCGTTAAGTTTAGCGTCCTTTCAGAATCAAGCATAATGCGTACCTCCCTGGGCTTACACTCTACCAGCTCAGTTAGCAGATCAAGATCGACCTGTCCGTCGCCTTCGAGAAAAACCGCTACCCCCGCCGGAAGAAACACTTCCACCGGATTGCTGTCACCGGTCTTTACGGTCAGGTAGCTGCCGCCGGTTGTCGGGGAGATGGCGGTCAGGTCACCGATAATCTGTTCGGCTTCCAGCAAAACCACCACCGCCAGAAGATCCCCCTCGGAAATCTTGCCCACCACCCGGGCCCGCATCCCTGGCCCGATGGCATCCAGACCGACTATTTTATCACATCCCAGCAGTACCAGGGTATCGGCTGTGACCACCACATCAATGCTGTCATCGACAACCGCCTGACCGGGATCGAGATCCAGGGGGAACTGATCCCTGCCGCTATCCGGTTCCACCGTTCCAGTCACCGTCCCCTTGAGAACCAGCGAGCCGCCGATGACCACCACCGAAGCCTGCAGCGACCCATCGGGCTGCAGGCGTCCCCGCACCTTGACCTGCTGTCCCGGCTCGAGGGCTTCCGGTCCGACAAAAGCACCGTTTTCATCGAAAATTACCGTATCGTCCGTCAGGTACACCTTGAGATCGCCGCGTTGTCCGCCCAGGGCCAGAACAAAACCATCGGTACCGTCATCCCCGTTTTCGTCGATGAGACTGTCGATGGTGCCTTTCAAAATCCGCGGACAGCGCTGGGGGCCCTTAATGGTGTCAATGTCCACAAAGACA
>JAOZPY010000270.1:0-3427 GCA_029932495.1 Desulfobacterales bacterium | reverse complement strand
GCGGAAAATGCATTTGCCGGACTTGCCGGCTTTGTGCAGGTTGATGGATTTATTGGCATCGATGTCCAGGCGGATTGAAATCGTCTCCCCCTTTACGACGCTAAATCCGCCCCGTGGGTTTAGATCTATCTTCCCGCTGGGCAGCTTGACATCCAGCGTGTCGCAATCTCCGCCTTGCGTCCAAACATCTGAAACCCGCAGCCGGATCTTTTCATAAACGCCGGCCGGAATTCCGTCCTGCACCGTCAACAGGTAATCCTGGTCCCGGTAATCCAGTAAATTGATTTCGTGTCCTTGGGAAGATTCAAAAATGACAACGGGTGTTCCGCCATCGGCGGGTATCAATGAAATCTCGGTAATCTTTATCCAAATGGCATCATAGCCATCAGCCGGACCATCCGCAATAAATATGGCTGCTGTTCCGCTGCCGCCGGAAGATCCGCTCGAAGAGGAACTCCCGCCCCCGGTTCCACCGCAGGTGATCAAAAACATGCCGGCCACCAGCAAAACCAGGACCGTCGAAATTGTGCGAAAATAATGTTTCATCTGACCCTCCTTTATAATTTAATCGTAAAATTTCCTCGACTGTAATCCCAAACCTGCTATTGCCCAATTTCAAGTTCGATTGCCAACCATGTCACCGCAGCCCCGTTGAACCTCCCGGTGGCATTGACAATCTCCCCGTTGCTGACGGTGCTGAAAAATTCGTCGCGGGTCAGCGACTGCCCGCCACTGAGTGCAAAACCATCATCGGGGATCATATTCGTATCCACGGTGGTACCGACAATGTCCAGCCGCGGCGACAAAACATAGGTGACCGGTCCTTTCAGCATCACGTGATCACTGGCGGCGGGGGTTATCACCACCTTCGAAGCCATCACGCTGTCGTTCGGAAGCACCCGCCCGACTATTGCAGCACGATCATTGGGCTGGATCTCATCAAGGCCATCGGCCTTGCCCAAAAAACGGGTCAGACCATTGACCTTGACGACTGTTGTTTCAAGTCCTTTGAGAGTAATCGTCTCTTCCGTCAGGTCCACCGCCGCCACCGTCGATTTGAGTTTGACGGTCGCCTTTGCGATTACCCTGTCGGCCAACAAAACCCTGTTGTTCAGCGGTCCCTTGACCGCCAGCCAGGAGCCGACGGCAATGTCTTCTCTATCCAGGCCTTCAAAAGCTGTTTCCCCATCTGTGTGAACCACAACATCGCCAATGCTGAAATTCGATAGGGAAAAAAATTGGGTCACGATCCCTTCAATTTCAGCCTGTTCGGCATTATCGACACCCAAATCATCAGCGAATCTGATATGATCCGCAATCAGTATGGAATTTCCGTCGAGAGTCCCTTTTACAATTATCCGCTGCCCGTTGACGGGAAAACCCTCCGGCAGGCTGCGAACATCCACAAGGGAATAATCCACCCAAAGCAGGTTGATACAAAAAGTTTCCAGCAGTGGATCCAGGTTGCAAATATGCCCCCTGACGCCAACCTCCATGGCGGGCAGGGGGAAGTCTTCCTTTTTTGCAACGTAGCTTGCGCGGATCAGGCCATCGCTGTCGGTCAGGCCGCTGACTGCAAGCACATTGTCGATTGCGATCCGATCCACGGATGTGTTTTCAAAATTCGTCTGCTCGTTCACGATGACGGGTTGGCCGGCCACGATAAGTTCTTTGGTAAATTCATCCAGGGATACGACACCCTCCACCGGTCCCAGCACATTATGGTCAAACACGATTCGCTTCGCCGTGCCGCCGCCGTCATCTCGAATCTGGCCTTCCACCCGGACCACCATGCCGCGGGCCAGGAAATCCCGCACCACCGAATCGCCGGCACCCACCGGCTCGCTGTCGATGACGACTTCGGTGCCGGTGGTGTCAAATTCGGTGTCATTGACAAATATGCTCCCGAATGCCGATATGCTGCCGATACTGATCCCCGTACCGCCGATGCCCCCGTCTGCTATCAACCCGTCACCCGCGCCACCGGAACATGCCGTAAAAGCGGCCAGGGCTGGAAAAAGAATCATCAGCAATATCGTAGGAATAAAGCGTTTATTTTGATATCGCATTTTATTTTTCCTCGGGAAAAGATTCTTCAAAGTAGTAGATGCCCACTCCGGCGACATTGCGACCGGAGCCCCTGACTGTCGGGTTGACGTCCCGATCCTGTCTGGATAGCGAGTGATCCAATTTTTCCAGGAGGCTCTGGGCCTCTTGGGATGAAAATTTGCGAAACTCCGGCAACACTTCATCCGGGATGTTGTTGTACATGACTTTACGCTGGAGAAAAGAATCCTGCTCTGCACTTTCAAGATTGTGCCCGATGGTGGAAATGAGATGACCGACATCGGTTCCGAGGATATGGATCTTCATGGTAGCATCTTTTTCAGGCAGATAGGCGCGGGCAAGCAGCTTGATGCGATCGGCCTTTGTTCGGGTGACCGCACCCACCCGCAAAAGTTCGTCCAAAAGCGCGCGAAACGGCATATCGCCACTATAACGCCTGACAAGTTCCCGAAAATCAGCCCCCGGTCCGGTAATTGGAAGGTCAGCCGGGTTTCCTTTTTCGTCCCAAAACGCTTTGTCCCGCCGCCAACCGGCAATGACCCTGGCAGCACGGTTGTACCTTTCAAAACTCAACTGATCATCGGGCCCTGGCTGCTCATAATGTCGCTTGACCTCTTTGCGGTTTAACCCGGTAATAATGGACACCCGTGAGACAGATTGCTTCCGTCCACTGATGGCAAACTCATGCAGAGCAACATCCACAAAAAGCCACTTGACGAAATCAGAAAAGCTGCCGTAGGAAATGCCGTTTCGCAGCAGGATACGAACCAGCGGCCTTAAAATGCGGTTTAAAGCGGCATACAAGGCCTGTCTCTTGTCGATAACCATCGGATGCAAACCTTGCCTAATTCTTGCAAAGCACTGATCACTCCATATTGAAAACAGGAAATGGGTGAGCGGCAAATTTCGAAAAAAATATAATTGGGAAATTTTTCCCAATTTTTTAGGGCCCTGTCAAGAACTTTTTCTTAAATTTCAGTTGAACAACGAAAAAGGCAGGATTTTATCGCAACAATGTGTGATCAGAGACAGAGACACGGGGATATTTTTTATCAGCCTTTAGGCTCCTCTTTTGATGATGATGGCGGTGCGGTCGTCATCCGGGGGGGCGTTGCCGGTAAATTTTTCGATTTCTGCCAGCAGCTGTGCAAGAATATCCTCCGGCGCGGCTTGATGATGGGATTTGAGCACGTCGATCAGCCGTTGTTTGCCGAACAGCTCTCCCTCGGCATTGGCAGGTTCGATGAGTCCGTCAGAGGTAACAACGAACAGATCCCCGGAATTGAGTACAATGGTCTTGCCGGGCGCGATGCGGACTTCTTCCAGGATACCCAGCGGCGGCATGTCGGCTGAAAAAGTG
>JAOZPY010000269.1 GCA_029932495.1 Desulfobacterales bacterium | reverse complement strand
ACTGCGAAGACGGCCAGGAAGCCTTGGACACCACACTGCTGGCCTTCGGCCTGGCTGAGGCCGTCAATCTGCCCGTAATGGTTGTCATGGATGCCTTTTACCTTTCCCACACATTCGAGCCCATCGACGTGCCGCACTCCCGCCAGGCGGATCGTTTCCTGCCGCCGCCGGCCCCGCGCATCCGGCTGGACACGACGGATCCCTGCGGATTGAACCCTCTGGTCGGCCCTGCAGCTTACATGGAAATGCGCTACAACATGCAACTGGCCATGGAACAAGTCCGACAGCGATTTGGGTGGCTGGAGGAAAAATTCGGCGACATTTTTCAACGAACCTACGGCCCGGTTGAAGCAATCCACTGCAATGACGCCGATATTATCCTGGTCACCACCGGAACGGTGACCGGCACCTGCCGCCAGGTCCTCGCCGAGCTGCGCGGCCGGGGTGAAAAGGCCGGCCTGTTCAAAATCAAAATGTTTCGTCCCTTTCCGGCCGACCTCATTCGCCGGCATCTGGCATCCGCTAAAAAAATCGCGGTCATCGACCGCAATTTTTCCTTCGGCGCCGGCGGCATTTTTACCCAGGAAATTCGCGCGGCCCTCTGCGACCTTGACCACCGCCCACAGGTTTTCGGCTATATCGCCGGGCTGGGAGGACGTGACATAACCCCCGACACCCTTCTCGGGATATACCATGATACCCGAAACCAATCCGCCCCGCCCCAGGACAGCATCTGGATCGGGCTTGACCGGGAGATCGTCGACGCATGGTCCAATTAAACCTGAAATACAGCGATCTGATGAACCCGGGGCACCTGGGATGCCCCGGCTGCGGAGCGACCATCGCCATGAAGTTTGCCCTGCAGGCCCTGGGAGAAAAAACCATGGTGGTGATCCCGGCCTGTTGCTGGGGGGTCATTGCCGGCCCCTATCCCCAGAGCGCCCTGAATATTCCTGTTTTACAGACAGCCTTTGCCACTGCCGGGGCGGCGGCCAGCGGCCTGCGAGCGGCACTGGATATGCGCGGGGACACTGAAACCACGGTAGTTTCCTGGGCAGGCGATGGGGGCACCTTCGACATTGGTTTTCAGTCACTGAGCGGCGCGGTGGAACGCAACGAAGACTGCATTTTCGTCTGTTATGACAATGAGGCTTATATGAACACCGGCGTTCAGCGTTCTTCGGCCACCCCTTACGGCACCCGCACCACCACCACGCCGGGGCTGGGCTGGAAAAAGACCGGCAAAAAAAACATCGTTGAGGCCCTGGCCGCCCATCGCATCCCCTATGCCGCCACCGCCAGCATCGGCTACCCTGAAGACATGATCACAAAATTTAAAAAAGCCAGGGAGCTTAAAGGCGGCTCACGCTTTATCCATGTCTTTGCCACCTGCCCTACGGGCTGGCGCATCGGATCCGAAATGTCAGTTAAAATCGCCCGGCTGGCCGTGCAAACCAACGTGTTTCCCCTTTATGAAGTACGGGACGGCCTTGACTACACCCTGAATTTCCGGGGTCAGCGCCCGGTGCAGGACTACCTCAGCCCCCAGGGACGCTTTTCACATTTAACGCGGGCGGACATGGCCCACATCCAGCAGCTGGTGGATGCCGAATGGCAGCTGCTGCAGAAAAAGGCCGGTGAAAATTAATGCGTTGAAAATAAAATTTTCTGTGTTAAAATAAGATAAACAAATAAAGGTCTCTATGGGGGACTCAGACGAGTCCTTTTTTTTTATCTAAAAGCTGAAAGGAGTTAATCCAGTGAAATTTGCGAACTGCAGACGCGCCGGCCAAATGGTTGCGCTTTTAACCGCCGTACTGATCTTTCTTCCCGCGCTGGCGGCGGAACAAAAACCGGCTGATAAAAAAATTGCCTCGGTAAACGGTGTGGCCATCACCCAGGCAGAGCTGAACCGGGAGATGGATATGCAGGTGGACCGCCTTGCCCGCCAGGGAAGGCAGCTCACCGATCAGCAAAAGACGCAGCTGGAAAAGGATATGCTGGAAAGCATCATTGAACGTGAGGTTCTATACCAGCAAAGTTTGAAATCCGGAATCCAGATTAAAGACCAGACCGTTGACGATCAACTGGCCACCATCAAAAAGCGATTCCCCAGCGAGCAGGAATTCAGCAACGCCCTGAAACGGATGAACCTGACGGAAAAAGAGGTCAAATCCCAAATCAAGCGCGGGCTGGCCATACGGCGATTGATCGATGAGCAGGTCACCCGTAAAATCGTCATCTCCGATGCCGACACCAGGGCCTATTATGATGCCCACCCGCAAATGTTCAAACAGCCCGAGCAGGTCAAGGCCAGTCACATTTTAATCAAGGTAACCCCCGATGCGGATGATGCCCAAAAAGCCACGGCGCGCAAAAAAATTGAAGAAATCCAGCACAAGCTGAAAAACGGCGGTGATTTTGCTGCCCTGGCCAAAGAGTACTCGGAGGGACCCAGTGGCGCCCGGGGCGGCGACCTGGGATTTTTCCGCCACGGACAGATGGTCAAACCCTTTGAAAACGCCGCTTTTGGTCTGGAGCCCGGCCAGGTCAGTGATGTGGTCACAACCCGCTTCGGCTATCACCTCATCAAGGTCACTGAAAAAAAACCAGCAAAAACCCTGGCTTATTCCGAGGTCAAGGACAAAATCGGCGAACGTCTGAAACAGCAAAAAATCGAAAAACAGGCCGGGGCGTATATCGACGGGTTGAAAAAGGACGCCAAAATAGAAAAAACCCCTTAGCATGACTGCCCGTTACCATCAGACACAGTCAGGCGGCATCCCGACCGCCGGGATTGTCCTGGTTTCAATTTACATCGCCGCCCAACTGTTGTCGGATATTGCCAGCCTCAAAATCGCCCTGATTGCCGGCTTCAGCATCGATGCCGGCACCCTCATTTACCCATTGACGTTCACCATCCGGGACCTGGTCCACAAACGCCTTGGTATCCAGGCGGCCCGCACGGTGATTGTTCTGGCCGCCGGTATCAACCTGTTCATGGCGCTGTTTTTTCAGCTCGCCGCCTGGCTGCCCCAGGACCCGGCCTGGGGTCTTGGAAAGCAGTTTGCCGCCATCCTGGGACCAGTCTGGCGTATTGTAATCGCCAGCATCGCCGCCGAAGTTATCAGTGAATTCATCGACACTGAGATCTATCACCTCTGGCAAAGCCGCATCACCCGCCGCTACCAGTGGATGCGGGTGTTGTCCAGCAACGCCGTGAGTGTCCCGGTGGACAGTTTGATTTTCTGCTGGGGCGCTTTCGGTTTCACGCTTCCCCACGATGTGGTCTGGTCCATCGTCGCGGCCAACATCATCGTCAAAGGTCTGGTCACCCTCGTCAGCCTGCCGTCCATTTATCTGGTTAAAGAAAAATAGAATCCAAGGTTCCAGGTACAGGGTTTTACGCAACCCGATAATGTGCTATAAACTCAATGGGTCCTTTGTTCATTGTCAGTCGTCCGTTGCCTACCGGGCGGCACAACACTTGGTTTTGTAATCTCGAGGATTGTGATCGCATAAATTAGATCTGCAATGCTTATTTGACCACGGACGATCGTGCGGTTGTCGCACAATTAAAGCTTAAGTATTACTGATCATTCGGTATGATTTTTTTGTAGCCTTGAGAAAGGAGGTCTGCGATGCCCATCAAAATCACATGGTACAGTCATGCCTGTTTTTTGATTGAAACCGATAAGGCCAAGTTGCTGGTAGACCCGTTTATGACCGACAACCCCTTGTGCCCGGTAAAGGCCGATGCGGTGCAAGCCGACTACGTTTTTGTATCCCACGGCCATGCTGATCACGTGGGAGACAGTGTGTCGATTGCCAAACGCACCGGTGCCATGGTGGTTTCAAATTATGAGATCCAGAATTGGATGACGGCCCAGGGGGTGGAAAATGCCCATCCGCTGCACATCGGCGGCGGGTTCGATTGGCCCTGGGGTCGGGTCAAGCTGACCATTGCCCATCACGGCTCGGCGCTGCCGGACGGCTCTTACGGGGGCAGCCCCGCCGGTTTTCTGTTTTACATCGAGGGCAAAAAAATCTATCACGCCTGTGACACCGGGTTGTTTTACGACATGAAACTTATCGGCGAGGAAGGCATTGATCTAGCCATTTTGCCTATCGGGGACAATTTTACCATGGGCCCCGATGATGCCCTGCGTGCCGTCAAGCTCATTGAACCGGCCCGGGTGATTCCTATTCATTACAATACGTTCGAGGTAATCAAACAGGATCCCCAGGCCTGGGCCGTCCGTGTGCAACAGGAAACACCGGCGAAAGTCACCGTGATGGAGCCCGGGGAAACCATCGCGCTTTAAGCTGAGCGCTGAAAAAGCAAACCACCCCGCCCGCAGGTCGGGATGGTCGTTGAGGTTCTTCCTTAACCTAAGGAAGTGCTAAATCGATCAGCCGGACGGCGCACAGGATGTCTGGCTGAACCCGCCCGAGCCGCTGGCAATTCCGCCGGCCCGGACACTGCCTGCAGACATCAATTTTTCCACATCCTCACAACCGCACTCCGGGCATTTGGGCGGCGGATCACTGGACGAAAAGGTAAGCTCTTCAAAACAATGCGCGCAAGCCTTGCACTGGTATTCGTAAATCGGCATCGCTATCAACTCCTTGTCACATTTTTTGATGGTTTCGGGTTCGAAGTTCACGGGTCAAAAGATACAGCCGTTCAACCCAACTAATAATAATAACGTCTGTACCGGCCAAGTCAAGATCGACAGTGAAAATTTTCAAGCAAAAAAATTCGCATTTCTAAAATCGGATCATGCACAAAACAAAAC
>JAOZPY010000268.1 GCA_029932495.1 Desulfobacterales bacterium | reverse complement strand
CAGCCGTCGGTCTGGTACGAAGCCCACCTGGAATGCCCCGGCTTCAGCTTCTATGGCAATCATGCCGCCGGCGTCCCCTTTGCGCTGATCGGTCACAGCCGGCTTGCCGCATGGGGGTTGACCATGTTTGAAAATGATGATGTGGATTTTTACACAGAACGGCCAAACCCGGACAATCCCAACCAGGTGTGGGCCGATGACCACTGGCAAGACCTGAAAATGCGGCGTGAAACGATCAAGGTCAAGGGCGCTGACGACATCAATTTCACCGTGCGCATTTCACGGCATGGACCCATTTTAAGCGACATCGACAAGGGGGTTGCCCGGGCAGCAGATTGTCCCGTGGCCGTCTGGTGGTCATTTCTTAAATTCCCCACCACGACCATCCATGGATTTTACCGTCTGGCCCATGCGCAAAACATCAATGACGCCCGTCAGGCCGCCGCAATGATCGATGTGCCTGGATTGAATGTCATGTACGGTGACCAGGACGGCAATATCGCGTGGTGGGCTGCCGCCAAGCTCGTCCGGCGGCCGGCCCATGTCAATTCCAAACTGTTTCTGGACGGCGCCGGTGGTCAGGATGAACCCCTGGGATTTTATGATTTCGAAAAAAACCCTCAGTCTGAAAACCCCCCGGAGGGCTATGTTTATTCGGCCAACAATCAGCCTGACACGTTCACCGGCCGCCTGTATCCGGGCTACTATGTTCCTGAAGACCGTGCGCGACGCATCGTCAGCTACCTGCAGACCGATAAACGCTGGTCCGTCGAAGCCATGCAGAAAATGGATACGGACTGCATATCGCCGGTGGCCCCCGAAATAACCATGAACATTCTAAAAGCCCTGCAAGGCACCCCGGTTTTAACCAAAACAGCGAATCATCGCAAAGCTTTTCAGATTCTGAACAGCTGGAACGGCGATCACCAACTCCAGGATGTAGCCCCCACCATTTATTACATGCTGCTTTCGTGCATTCTGGAAAACACCTTTGCCGACGAACTGGGAGCAGATGACTTTAAAACCATCGTTTCCAGTCATTTAATGAAACGTACCCTGCCCGTGCTGATCAAAAACGATGCGTCCTTATGGTGGGATAACACCCATACCCCGGACATGAAAGAAACCCGGCAGCAGATTTTTTCAAAATCCTTTAACCAGACCGTCAAAAACCTGGAAATACAGCTGGGAACGGACATTGCCACTTGGCACTGGCGCAGGGTCCATACCTTGGAGCACGGCCACCTGCTGGGCCGCAAAAAACCCCTGGACAAAATTTTCAATGTCGGTCCTTTTGCCGCCATGGGAGGCAACGAGACCATTGTCAACCTGGGCTTTCGGCTGAATACCCGGGGACAGTACCCGGTATCCTTTGGGCCGGCCATGCGGATTATCCTTGACTTCGCAGCGCCCGAAAATTCGCTGAGCGTAAATCCCACCGGGCAATCGGGCAATGTGTTAAGCCCCCATTACAGCGACCAGGCGGTCCTGTTCAACAGCGGAAAATTTCGCAAGCAGATGATGAACCGCGATGAAATTACGGCATCCCGGACGGCCGAGTTGATTTTGCTGCCGAAATAGGCTATAGGGCGGGCTTGCAAAAAAATCGTTGGAAGGTGTGACTTGGCCGGGGTATGGCGTTTTCGGCAGACCGGAGAGAACCCGAAGCGAAATTTGAGCGGAAAAAACTACCTCAGGAGAAACGATGATGGAAAAACTGTTTACCCCGTTTACCATTAAAAACCTGGAACTGAAAAACAGAATCGTGATGCCGGCCCTGGCGTCGTTTTTGATTGGCAACGGCGGCAGCATCTCCGAGGCTACTGTTGAACAATATCGGCGCAGAGCCGGGGGAGGACCGGCCATGGTCATTATGGAGGCCTGCGCGGTTTCCCCGGAAGGCGTCGTTTCTGCCCACCAGGCCCGAATTGATAATGACCGCCTGGTCGAAGGACTTGCAAGAATTGCCACTGCTGTGAAAGAGGAAGGCGCCGTGCCGGCAATTCAAATCCATCATGGGGGGCGCCAAACATCGGTCAGGGTCATCGGCCGCAAACCCCTGGCGCCTTCAGCCCTGCCCTGTCCGCTGATTCGGGGTGATGTCGACCCACTGACCGTCGAGGGCATCGGCCAGGTGGTACAAAAATTCGGTGATGCGGCTGATCGGGCGCGGCAGGCCGGATTTGAACTGATTGAAATTCATGGGGCCCACGGATACCTGGTCAACCAATTCCTGTCGCCCTTTTCCAATATCCGCGAGGATGCGTACGGGGGAGATATTGCCGGCAGAACGCGTTTTGCCCGTGAAATAGTGGAAGAATTGCGCCGGCGGGTGGGTCCTGATTTTCCATTGTCGTTTAAAATCAGCGCCGAGGAACACGTACAAAACGGTTTGACTACTGACAGCAGCATTGAAATCCTGAAAATCCTGGTCACCGCCGGTATTGATGTGGTCCAGGTCTCAGCCGGCAACGATATGACCCCTGAATGGATTTCCCAGCCAATGTTCATGAAAAAAGCCTGCCTGGTGGACTCCGCCGCCCGGGTGAAAAAAGCCCTGGATATTCCGGTAATGGCTGTCGGCCGAATCAATGATCCGCGCACCGCCAACGAGATCCTTGTCAAGCAAAAGGCGGACTTGGTCTGCATGGGCCGGGGGTTGCTGGCAGATCCGGAGCTGCCCAACAAGGCCCACCAGGGGAGGATAGATGAAATCCGTACCTGTATCGCCTGCAACACCTGCATGCAGTCCATATTCAAAAAGGGCCGCATCGAATGCCTGGTCAACCCCATGCTGGGCCGGGAAAAAGAAATGGCCTTCATTCCCACCCGGCACCCCAAAAACGTCATGGTCGTCGGCGGAGGGCCCGGGGGGCTGAATACGGCCTGGGTGGCGGCTAAACGCGGTCATCACGTCCAGGTGTTTGAAAAGCGCAGTCAACTCGGCGGACAGCTGGTTGCCGGCAGCACACCCGGCCACAAGGCCGAACTACGCACACTGATTCGATTCCAGAAAAAACAGGCGGAAATTTTCGGGGTCAAATGCCATTTAAACCATGAAGTTACAGTCGAAGATATTCAGGCTGTCAACCCGGATGTCGTCGTTCTGGCAACAGGCTCCCAGCCGTCCCTCCCACCGGTAGATGGAATCGACAAGGACATCGTGCTGACCTATGAAGATGTTTTAAAGCCAGAATCGGTGAGCTGTGAAAAGGCCGTCATTATCGGCGGCGGCCCCACCGGCCTGGAAGTAGCGCTGCACCTGGCCGAAAACGGCTGCTCAGTGACGGTAATCGAGATGCTGCCCAAAGTCGGCCAGGGCATGGAATCCGTGACAAAAAAAGTTATCCTCGAGCAGCTCAAAAAAAACCATGTCACGCTGCAGACGAACACCCGGCTGCTGAGGATAGAAGACACCGGCGTGGTGGTGGCCAACCAGCGCAACCCGGAACAATTTCTCGCCGCCCAGGAAGTGATCATGGCTGTCGGCACCCGACCGGACACCGGGCTTTATGAAAAAATAAAATCCCTTGGTTATGAAATCCATCAAGTCGGCGACTGCCTGGAGCCCGGCAGTGCCAAGGATGCCATCTTTCACAGCGCGGTGCTGGGCCGCAAGATTTAGTGTCCATCCACAAACGGCACCTTTTGGCCCAGAGCGGTGTTTTCGTTCTTTTGAAATCCGCGACATAGCTTACTATACCTGCTAGCGCAGAGATTGCTACGCCGTTGGGTTCAAAATCGCTCAAGCCTTGCTCTGAACCAAAATTTACCATTTGTGGACGGACATTGATAACAGATTTTTAGCGGGTCTCATTGCGAGGACCGCTGAGCGCCTGATACTGCCGGTACAGTCCCCTGAACTGGTGGTAGGTCAAACCCAGATAACGGGCGGCTTTTTTCTGGTTGAACTTCGCTTTGACCAGTGCATTTTCCAGCAGACGCACCTTTAATTCCCACACAGCTTCTTTTAACGGCCTGGCCGCCAACCCAGGGTCGTTCGGTAATTGCGACCGTTCCTCCGGCTGCCCGGTGACCGGTTCAGCTGCCGGCGGTTCAGGGAGCGATGGAAAGGGATCAAATACGATTTCAGCGATCTTCGCCGAATCACAACGGTAAACCGCACGTTCCACCGTGTTTTTCAATTCCCGGATATTGCCCGGCCAACTGTAGCTTTCCAGGGCCCGTGCGGCACCGGCCGTAAATTGCGGAAGTTCATCTTGGCCCAGTTCAACAGCCATACGGCCGGCAAAATGGTTCGCTAACAACATGATATCTTCCCTGCGTTCCCGCAGGGGGGGCACTACCAGGACTTCGAAACTGAGTCGGTCCAGCAGATCTTGCTTGAACATGTTTTTACCAGCCAGGGCTTTCAGGTCGGCGTTGGTGGCGCCAATGATGCGCACATCAACCTCGATGCTCGCCGAGCTTCCCACCGGTTCAAAAATACTGTATTCTACCACCCGCAGAATTTTTTCCTGTACCTGTACGGGAATGTTACCGATCTCATCCAGCAGCAGGGTGCCACCGTCGGCAGTTTCAAAACGACCCGCCCGACGCTGATCCGCCCCGGTAAAAGCGCCTTTTTCGTAACCGAACAATTCGGATTCGATCAGCCCAGGCGACAGAGCCGCACAGTTGAGCGTGACCAGGGGAGCCTGCCACCTGCCTGAGAGGTAATGCAAGCGCTGGGCCGCCAGTTCCTTGCCGGTGCCGCGTTCTCCCAACAAAAGCACGGGGCGGTTTACGGGTGCCACCCGGGACAGGCGCTCCTGAAATTCTAAAAATATTTCGGATTGA
>JAOZPY010000267.1:1929-4805 GCA_029932495.1 Desulfobacterales bacterium | reverse complement strand
ATACTTTGACGGAGCCCGGGGCAGCCATGACTGGGATCACACCTTGCGGGTTTGCCGTTTGTGCCGGCGCATCGGAGCGGTCGAAGGGGTGGACATGGCAGTGGTGCTGACGGCAGCCTACCTGCATGACATCGGTCGAAGCTGCCAGGATGATGCCGGCGGCGCAGTGTGCCATGCCGAAAAAGGGGCCCGGCTGGCAGAATCCCTGTTGGCCCGCCTGCCGTTTTCAGAAAAACAGCGGCAAAACATCCTGCACTGCATTCGGTCCCATCGATTCCGGGGAGCGCACCGTCCGCAGACAGCGGAGGCCCGGGTTCTGTTTGATGCCGACAAGTTGGATGCCATCGGAGCGGTGGGGGTCGCGCGGGCTTTTCTTTTTGCCGGTGAAGTGGGGGCCCGGCTGCACAGCGACGTGGAGCACATTGAAGCGACACGTCCCTATTCCATTGATGATACCGGTTTCAGGGAATTTAAAGTTAAGCTGTGTAAAATTCGGCAGCGTATGCTGACCGGGGAAGGGCGGCGACTGGCCGAAGAACGGCATGCATTTATGGAACAATTTTTTAACCGGTTTCTGGAAGAATACCGGGGAGAGAGGTGAAATCGATGGCCATTAACGTGGTAGACAGAATAGACAATCGGGTGTCCGTGCGCCATGTGCTGATCAGCGTGTCGGACAAAAGTGGTCTGGATACATTCATACCGGAATTGGTGGACGTTTGTGCGGACGTAAAAATTTTTTCCACCGGGGGGACTTTTGCCCGCATCCAGGAGATCCTGGGAGATGCGGCCGGCTCCCGGCTGGTCCAGGTTTCCGATTACACCGGGCAGCCCGAAACCCAGGGTGGACTGGTAAAAACGCTGGATTTTAAAATTTATCTCGGATTGCTGACTGAAACATACAACGATGCCCACCAGGGTGATTTAAAACGCACCGCCGCGGTACCCATCGACATGGTGGTGGTCAACCTTTATCCATTCAAAGAGACGATTTCAAAGCCGGGGGTGACGGTGGAACAGGCCCGGGGAAATATCGATATCGGCGGTCCCTGCATGATCCGGGCGGCAGCCAAAAATTTCATCCGGGTCGCCTCGGTGGTGGACCCCGCCGACTATGGGATGATCTTATCCGAGTTGAAAAGCAACAACGGCCAGTCGAGCCTGGAGATGCGCTTCGGTCTGGCCCGAAAGGCTTTTGAGCACACCGCTGTCTATGACCGTACCATCGCCGATTTTCTCAGTTCCAAAGAATTTGCGGATGTGCAGGGGTGCTATCAATTGTAACTTAAATAAGGAGGCCCGACATGGCCGAAGATCTTAAGAAAATGTATCGTACGATCATGGATGATCACTTTCCCCCGCAGATGGAGATCAGTTTTGTCGATGGCAATGACCGGCAGACCCTTTTTTACGAGAAGGTCACCTGGACGATTGACAATGTGCAAAAGGGATTGCGCTATGGTGAAAATCCCGGTCAGGAGGCCGCCCTGTACCGGCTGACAAATGGTAACCTGGTACTGGGCGATACCACCTCCATCCAGCCGGGCCGCTACCTGGCATCCGACATCGAGTTGCTGCAGTCGGGCAAACATCCCGGTAAAACCAACCTGACCGATGCCGACAATGCCCTGAACATTCTGCGCTATTTTACCGGGCAGCCGGCGGCGGTAATCGTCAAGCATAACAATCCCTGCGGGGTGGCCCTGGACGGATCCCTGGCCGAAGCCTACCGCAAGGCCAATATGGCCGACCGGGTGGCGGCCTTTGGCGGGTGCATCGCACTCAACCGGGCGGTGGACATTGACACGGCCCGGGCCATCGTCCAGCAGTACGCTGAAGTGGTGGTGGCCCCTGAATTTGAGGATGGAGTGCTGGACGTTCTGGCAGCCAAAAAGAACCTGCGGGTGGTCAAAATCGGCAACATCGAACGGCTGCAGTCCTTTGTGGGGCAGCGCTGTGTGGAGTTTAAAAGCCTGATCGACGGCGGCATCATCACCCAGTGGTCTTTTGTACCGGCTGCCAGAAGCCGGGAGGATCTCAAACTGGCCGAGTGTGAATATCAGGGCCGGCAGTATAAAATCAGCCGCGCACCCACCGACAAGGAATATGAAGACATGCTCTTCGGGTGGCTGGTGGAAGCGGGGATCACCTCCAATTCGGTTATTTACGTCAAAGACTTGGTTACCGTGGGGATTGGCACGGGGGAGCAGGACCGGGTGGGGGTGGCGGAAATTGCCCGGGACAAGGCCTATCGCAAGCTGGCTGATCGTTACTGTTTTGAAACTCTGGGGATACCTTACAATGAATTGGAAGACCCGGACAAAAGGCAAGAGTTTGATGCACGTGTGGCCCGGGAAAAAGGAGGACTGATCGGTGCGGCCATGGTCTCCGATGCTTTTTTTCCGTTTCGCGATGGTGTGGATGTGGGGCTTCGCGAGGGAATCACGGCTGTCATTCAACCGGGAGGGTCGGCCAACGATTACCAGTCCATCGAGGCCTGCAACGAGGCCGGCGTGACCATGGTTTACACGGGGCAGCGCTCCTTCAAACACTAAAACCGGTTTCCAGACCCACATCTTTTGCCCGCTGGCTGTGTTGCGAGTCGATTCAAAATGCTCACCTACTGCGTGTACGCTCCGCTTTTGAACCGACTCGCGCCTTGCCCGCAAACAAAATTTGTGGGTTTGGAAACCGGTTTACGTATTTTACCCATCAAAAAAAATCTTATTGCGGGGATGGAAACGAAGTCCAAATTTTAACGTACTCGTAAAAAGTCTTTCTGCTCGGGAGCCCTTTGGCTTTTTTTATTTCAATAGCTTCGAAATTACTTCCAGGACGTAATCGATGTCATCGGCGCTGATGTGATAATGGGTGAC
>JAOZPY010000267.1:0-1829 GCA_029932495.1 Desulfobacterales bacterium | reverse complement strand
CGGGGCGCCGCAGACCACCGATCCCACAGGAGCCGCCAGCCCCTTGCTCAAACAGAAAGACACCGAATCGGCCCGGTCCACCAGTTCGGCGGCGGCCACTCCCAGGGCGGCGGCGGCATTGAAGATCCGGGCCCCGTCAATATGAAGTTTCAGGCCATGTTCTGCCGCGACGTCGCCCACGGATTGCATGTAAGCCACATCCAGGGGGTAACCGCCGCAGAGGTTATGGGTGTTTTCGAGCACGATCAGCCGGCTGCGGGGGAAATGAACGTTGTCCGCCCGGACAGCAGCACGGATTTCATCCAGGGCCAGGGTGCCGTCGGGTCGGTTGGCAACCGTGCGCGGATGGATGCCCCCCACGGCGGCGGATCCGCCCTGCTCGAAAAAAAAAGTGTGCGACAGGCTTCCCAGGATGATTTCATCGCCGCGTTCGCAGTGGGCCAGCAAACTGACCAGGTTGCCCATGGTGCCGCTGGTCACAAACAACGCGGCCTCTTTCCCCATCCGTTTGGCCGCCATTTCCTCCAGCTGGTTGACGGTAGGGTCTTCGCCGAAGACATCATCACCGACCCGTGCTTCGGCCATGGCTTGGCGCATGGTCGCTGTCGGCCGGGTCAGGGTGTCGGATCGCAGGTCAACAATTCTCATTACGAAACTCCTTGGTCATGGATTTTTCGCATTACTTCGCCACAGGGCAACAGCCCATGTATAGAAACCACTTCTAATCAAAATCAGGACCGCCTGCAAGCACTAAAATCAGATCCGGCGCTTATTTTTTGGAACCACATCTTGACTATTGACGGGGGATGAAGGTAAAACTCATCGCAGAGGGAGCATCTGATTTTTTAATGCCAGCAGGGGGTAGTAATCATGACCAAATTATTGTGGCAACCTTCACCAGAGCAGATCGAACAAACCAATATGTATCGTTTCATGAATTTTATCAATCAGCGGCACAACCGTAATTTCAGCGAATATGCCACTCTTTATGAGTGGTCAGTCGACAATATTGCCGATTTCTGGGCGGCCATGTGGGAATTTGCGGATGTCAGAGCCTCAAAACCTTATGACCAGGTGATCGACGACGTGGCGAAAATGCCCGGTGCCCACTGGTTTTCAGGCGCCCGTCTGAATTTCGCCGAAAATCTGCTGCGCTTTCGTGATGCGCAGATTGCCCTGACTTTCAAGGGTGAAGGCCGGGAGGCGGTTCACATTACTTACGCCCAGCTTTACGATGAGGTGGCGCGGCTGGCCCGGGCCCTGAGGGATATGGGCATCCAAGCCGGCGACCGGGTGGTGGGATTCATGCCCAACATGCCCCAGTCCATCATCGCCATGCTGGCCGCGGCCAGTATGGGGGCTGTCTGGTCCTCGTGCTCACCGGATTTCGGCATCAAGGGAGTGCTGGACCGTTTCGGCCAGATCAGGCCGCGGGTGTTGTTTACCGCCAATGGATATTCCTTTAAAGGCAAGTCCATTGATTCTTTGCAGCGCATCAGCGATATATTAAAACAGTTGCCTTCAATTGAAAAAGTGGTGGTGGTGCCATACACCGAGCAGGATCCGGACATCTCCGATATTCCCAATGCCGTGCACTACCGGGATTTCTTGTCCCCACAATCCGGTCTGCAGATCGAATTTGAGCAACTGCCGTTTGAGCATCCCCTGTATATCATGTATTCGTCGGGCACCACCGGGCTGCCCAAATGCATGGTGCAAAGTGCCGGCGGCATTCTGCTTCATCATCTCAAGGAACTCATGCTGCACACCGACTTGAAACGCAGCGACACGATTTTTTATTTCACCACCTGCGGCTGGATGATGTGGAA
>JAOZPY010000266.1 GCA_029932495.1 Desulfobacterales bacterium | reverse complement strand
TGCCCAAAATTGCACACTCCAATCCCGAGGTTCGTAAAAAAGCTGTGCAAAAAGAAAAGGACACAGGCATGCTACAACGGGTGATCGCCAATGACCAAGATTCGACAGTGGTGGAGGCGGCCAAAGCGCGTCTACAGGAAATAACTGGTAAATCCAAGTAAGAGGGGCACACCTATTTTCGAGAAAACAGCATAAAATAGGTGTGCCCCTTTTCCCCAACTGGCTAAATTGGCAGAACAAGCAGCTGCCGGTCAGCAATTATCATTGAAAAAGTTCCGTGCTGATGTAGCGCTCCCCGGTGCTGGGAACAATCACTACGATGGTTTTGCCGGCGGATTCCGGGCGTCGGGCCACCTCGAGGGCTGCGTGAATGGCCGCTCCGGATGAGATGCCGCAAAGGATTCCGTCCAATCTGGCTGCCAGCCGTGCGGTTTCAAAGGCATCCGCGTCGGCAACGGTCACCACATCATCGATGATGGACTGATCCAGGACTTCCGGTATAAACCCGGCGCCGATGCCCTGGATTTTGTGGGGGCCCTTTTCGCCGCCGGACAAAATCGGCGAGTTGGCCGGTTCCACGGCAATGGCCTGAAATGACGCTTTTCTGGGTTTGATGGCCTGGGCCACGCCGGTGATGGTGCCCCCGGTACCCACACCGGCAACCAGGATGTCAACCTGTCCCTCGGTGTCCCGCCAGATTTCTGCGGCGGTGGTTTCCCGGTGGATTCTGGGGTTGGCGGGGTTGACAAACTGGTTGGGCATAAATGTGCTTTTCTCCGATTCGACGATTTCACCGGCCTTGTCAATGGCACCTTGCATCCCGTCGGCACCAGCAGTGAGCACCAGCTCGGCACCCAGATGCTTGAGCAGCTTGCGCCGTTCTTCACTCATGGTATCCGGCATGGTCAGGCAGAGCCGGTAATTTTTAGCGGCGCAGATAAACGCCAGGGCAATGCCCGTATTGCCGCTGGTCGGTTCCACGATCAGGGTGCTGGAATCGATCTTTCCCTCAATCTCTGCGGCCTCGAGCATGGCGGCGGCAATGCGATCTTTGACACTTCCCAGAGGGTTGAAAAATTCCAGCTTGGCAAATACCCGCGCATCGATGCCTTCTGCAATACGGTTTAAGCGTACCAGCGGAGTTGCTCCGATGGTGCTGCTGATGATGGAATGAAATTTCATATCGGGTCTCCTTTGCGTTTTTCGCTTTGGCTCTGCTGGACGTAAAAGAAACGCCGGCCGACTGCCGCCGCAGGGCCGGTCAGCCGTCTAAGCCGCCGGGTCCAAAGTTTGTCGAATCGATGAAGTTTTTGTGGATTTGTAAACCAGACGCGGTGTTTCCATGATGACCGTTGTGTCCGGCGGGACCGACTCTGTCAGCCACACGTTGCCGCCGATGACCGTCC
This sequence comes from Desulfobacterales bacterium, assembly GCA_029932495.1. GTDB lineage: Bacteria > Desulfobacterota > Desulfobacteria > Desulfobacterales > JAFDCJ01 > JAFDCJ01. The sequence continues at coordinate 3,400 of JAOZPY010000266.1, read as the reverse complement.
GGGCACCGATGGTCGTGTCCCCACCCAGAATTGTGGCCCCGGAATAAATGATCACATCGTTTTCGATGGTTGGATGCCGTTTTTTGCCCCGAAATTTTTCACCTGAATTTTTTGGCAGCGAATGCGCCCCCAGGGTTACCCCCTGGTAGAGGCGGACATTTTTACCGATCTGGGTGGTTTCGCCAATAACCACACCGGTACCGTGGTCAATGACAAAGCTTTCACCGATATGGGCGCCGGGGTGGATGTCAATGCCCGTAACGCTGTGGGCGTGCTCCGTCATGATCCGGGGCAGCAGCGGCACACCGCTGGAAAACAGTTCATGGGCCACCCGGTAAACGGCAATGGCAAAAATGCCGGGATAGCTGAAAATAATTTCGTCATAGCTCTGAGCTGCGGGATCGCCTTCAAAACAGGCGGTCACGTCAGTGGCCAGGGTTTTGCGGATTTGCGGTATGGACTGCAGCAGCTTGAGGGCCAGACTGTACCCCTGCTGTTCGCATTCACTGCAGGGTTGATTGTAGCGAAAGCAGTCATGTCGGATGCTGTGGCTGATCTGTTCAGAGAGCATGTTGAAAAGGATGTCGGCTGACTGACCCATGCTGTAGCTGAGATTTACCGGATCGAGTTTGCCGCGGGTAAAGTAGCCGGGGAATAAAATCTCGCGCATTCTGTCAATGATTTCGATGACGCTCTGCCGGGAAGGAATCGTCTCGTAGTTTACATGGGTATAGCATTGCCGGTCATTGCAGCTGTCAATGATCTTTTCGACAACTTGAGGCAGCTGGCTTCTGAAATGGGCCAGATGATTGACCTCCAGTTTGCAGGCAGCGGCTTTTTTATCGTCTGCGTCCATTGAAACCGATCCTCCTTGGATGAGATAAATAAAAAAATAAGGCACAACGGGTCGATTGTCAAAATGTGCAGCTTGCCCTGAAAATCCTGCCGTGGCTGGGGGCGGTCAATGGTGGGGGAAACCACTGCGGTGGGTTTTTAAGCGGCAAATTCTTTTTGAAGGGCCCTGACGAATTGATGCCCTGCCGTGTGCGCCTGTTCAAGATAATCCGGAAAGTTGAGCACGTCGCCTTCAAAATCCAGCCGCCGGTAGGTCAGCGATTTCCACAGTTTCATATCCAGGACATCGAAAAAATAGCGCATGCTCAGCTCAATGCCGTCAAAAAGCCTTTTGCCGCCGGTGGCTCCCACTGAAATAAAAAGTCCCCGCCGCTGTATCGTGCCTGGTCCCTTGGGGGTTTTGTTGATCCAGTATTTTTTGACCCACAGTGATTGGAAGCGGTCCATGAAAATTTTGGTATGCGCACTGACGGTATAAAAAAAGATCGGTGAGGCCAGCATCAGCCCCCTGGCGGACAGGATCCTGTCGCGCAGCATCTGAAAATCATCTGTGATGGCGCACTCCCCGTTTTTTTTGCACCCGTAAATTTCCAGGCAGGGGGACAGTTTCAGATCCCGCAGCACAAACTCCTCCACCTGGGCGCCGGCAAGGCGGGCGCCTTCAACCGCTTTTTTCAAAAGAGTGGCCGTGTTGCCCTTGCGCCGCGGGCTGCCGTAAACTGCTACAATATTCATTTTGGCCATCGCTAGATCTCAATCTCCAATCCGATGGGACAATGATCCGAGCCGAATATATCATTGTCGATGAATGCCTCTTTTACCCAGCCCTTTTCGATGACATCACGGGAGACGAAAAAATAATCAATCCGCCATCCGATGTTTCGCTGCCGTGCCTTGAAACGGTAAGTCCACCAGGAATACTTTACCTTATCGGGGTGAAAGTGGCGAAAAGTGTCCACATAGCCGTCGTCGATGATACGGTCCAGCCAGTCGCGTTCAATGCGCAAAAAGCCGGATGTTTTTTCATTGGCCTTGGGATTTTTCAGGTCGATGGCATTATGGGCCGTATTGTAGTCTCCGGTGATAATCAGACTGCGCCCTTTTTTTTTGTATTCGTCCGTGTACGCAAACAGGGCTTTATAAAAATCCAGCTTGTACTGGAGCCGTTCGGGGCTCATCTGACCGTTGGGGAAATAGACGTTAAAAAAAATAAAGTCATCAAAATCCAGCTCCAGGATGCGGCCTTCGTCGTCAAAACGGGGCTCGCCAATACCGCACTTGACCCTTTGGGGTTTGAGCCGCGTATAAGTGCCGACGCCGCTGTATCCTTTTTTTACCGACGCATGGGACCAGTAGGATGTATAGCCGTCGATGTCCGTCATCTCGTCGGTGAGCTGGGCCTGCTGGAGCTTGGTTTCCTGCACGGCGACAATATCGGCATCCATCCGGCCCAAGGACTGCCGAAAATCCTTTTTGACAGCCGCTCGCAGTCCGTTGACGTTCCAGGAGATCAAGCGAATTTTTTTCTTTTTTGGAGTCATGCGTTACCAGAAGTTAAGTATTCAGCAGGCTGCGAATCCGCCCGGCGACGGACCCCACATCGAGTCTGCTGAGTGCCGTTTGAATTGAAAGCAGACATTCGCGTACAATAGCGGTTTTGGGCCGCGGGGATCCCAGCTGGGCATCCAGGGTTTTTAAATCCGCCATCAGTTCGGAAAGATCGTCAAAATTCAATCCCAGGGTTCCGGCGCTGTTTTTCAGCTCTCCGGCAACCTGCTGGACTGCCAGCTGGCCGGCTGCATCCAGGAGCGGATCATCGCCAAGGGATGCCGCACCGCCGTTGCTCGAGGCAGGAGAACCCACCAGGGACTGGACCCTGCGGATTCCATCCGCGCTGATGGCGATCCCCCCCGACAGGGTGCGAATCTCAACCAGCTCAAGGCCGATGAGCATTTCGGCCGCCCGGGAAGCGGCCGGGCGATCCAGCCCCAAGAACTCACCGATTTCATACATGGACGCCTGCACGGCAGCATCCCCCCCGGTTTGTTCATACAACCGGATTAAAAATTTTTGTTCGGTTTCATTAATTTCATCCATGTCGTTCATTGCAATATCTTTCCTGCAAGTTGAGCGGTACACAGTTTATAGCTTAACGGGTTGCGATGTCTGCAAGCGCTTGCTGGATTTGCGGATATCGAAAGCCAAACCCGTAACCCAGCAGCCGGTCGGGAACGGCGCGCTGGCTGCCCAGAAAAACATCGGCAAATTCTCCCAGGACCAGCCGCAGCACAAATGCCGGCATCGGCATCCAGGCCGGGCGGTTGAGCACTTCACCCAGGGCGGCGGCCATTTCGTGATTGCGAACCGGGTGGGGGGCGCAAAAATTAAAAGCTCCTTCGATCTGGCGATGTTCAAGGACAAAGCCCACGGCCGCAGTCAGATCATCCATGTGTATCCATGGAAACCACTGATTGCCATCCCCCAAGGGGCCGCCGGCAAAAAATTTATAGGCCGGCATCATTTTGGCCATGGCGCCGCCGCCCTT
>JAOZPY010000265.1 GCA_029932495.1 Desulfobacterales bacterium | reverse complement strand
ATTTATGATGGTCGACCGCGAGGAGATCGAGCTGATGGATATTTCCCCCAATCAGCTGGTCAGTGTTTCCGCGTCGCTGATCCCGTTTCTGGAAAATGATGATGCCAACAGGGCGCTGATGGGGTCCAACATGCAGCGTCAGGCCGTTCCCCTGTTGATGAACCAGGCCCCCCTGGTCGGCACCGGCATCGAGGAAGTGGTGGCCAGGGATTCCGGGGTGGCTGTGGTTGCCAAACGAGATGCCGTTGTGGTGGACGTCGATGCCAGTCGGATTGTACTGCGGCACGACCCGTCCGATGAGCCCAGCGAAAAAGATGTGACCATTTACAACCTTTCCAAATTTATTCGCTCCAACCAGAACACCTGCTTCAATCACCGTCCGATTGTCAAAAAGGGTGAGCGCGTGCAGGCCCGGCAGATCATTGCCGACGGACCGGCCACCGATCAAGGTGAACTGGCACTGGGCAAAAATGTGACCGTGGCTTTCATGCCATGGGGGGGGTACAATTTTGAGGATTCAATTCTGGTCAGTGAAAGACTGGTCAGAGACGGCATCTATACCTCGGTGCATATCGAAGAGTTTGAAATCGTCGCCCGGGATACCAAACTCGGCAGGGAGGAAATTACCCGCGACATCCCCAATGTCGGTGAAGAAGCCTTGAAGGACCTGGATGAAAGCGGCATCATTCGTCTGGGGGCGGAAGTCTATCCGGGCGATATCCTGGTGGGCAAGATCACCCCCAAGGGAGAGACCCAGCTTTCGCCCGAAGAAAAACTGCTGCGCGCCATTTTCGGCGAAAAGGCAGGAGATGTTAAAGACACTTCTTTGCGGGTGCCGCCCGGTGTTCAGGGTATCGTCATCGATGCCAAGGTATTTTCCCGCAGGGGGATTGAAAAAGACGACCGGACCCGTCTGATCGAAAATGAGGAAATTGCTGCCCTGGAAAAAGACCGTGATGACGAACTGGCGGTGATTGAAGAGGTCGTCCATGCCCAGCTGGCGGATCTGCTGGTGGGTAAAAAAGTGGATGCCCCCTTGAAAAAGGGCAAAAAGGTTCTGCTCGCCAATGGTGCCAAAATTGATGCCAAGACCCTTGAGGGCATATCGGTCGCCCAACTGGAGGGCATCGTCCTGAAAGATCCCCAGCTTACCCAGCAGGTGCATGACATTCTGGAGCGCTACCGCGACCAGCGTGAACTCTGCCGGTTGGCATTTGATCAGCAGGTTGACCGCTATGAAAGGGGCGATGATCTGCCGCCCGGTGTTATCAAGATGGTCAAAGTCTATGTCGCCATGAAACGCAAGCTGTCCGTGGGCGACAAAATGGCAGGACGGCACGGCAACAAGGGGGTCGTGTCCCGAATTTTGCCTATAGAGGATCTGCCTTACTTTGAAGACGGAACCCCGGTGGACATGGTTTTAAATCCTCTGGGCGTGCCGTCGCGTATGAACGTGGGCCAAATCCTGGAAATTCATCTGGGGCGCGCGGCCAAGGGGCTTGGGGACCAGCTTAACGAGTTGCTGGCCACCCAGAAAATGAAGGCCCTGCGAGATAAACTGAAGAAAATTTTCCCGGAGCCCGCCCTGAAAAAAGCGATCAACCAGATGGACGACGAGCAGTTGACCGAACTTGTCTCCTATTACAAGGACGGTGTTCATATGGCCACCCCGGTTTTTGACGGCGCCAAAGAGGAGGAAATCAAGGATCTTCTGCGCGAAGCCGACCTTGAACAATCCGGGCAAACCACGCTGTATGACGGCCGTACAGGGGAGGCGTTTGACGAAAAGATCACCGTCGGCACCATGTACGTGATGAAGCTGCACCATCTGGTTGACGATAAAATTCATGCCAGATCCATCGGGCCTTATTCCCTGGTTACCCAGCAACCCTTGGGCGGTAAAGCCCAGTTTGGCGGGCAGCGGCTTGGTGAGATGGAAGTCTGGGCCATGGAGGCTTACGGAGCGGCCTATGCGCTACAAGAATTTTTAACCGTAAAATCCGATGATATGGCCGGCAGGACCCGGATGTATGAAAAAATTGTCAAGGGCCAGAACGTGCTGGAGCCCGGTATCCCCGAATCTTTTCGGGTGATGACCAAAGAGCTGCAGGCCCTGGGACTTGATATCGCCCTGCTGGAAGAAGTGAAATAATCACCCTATAAACAAATTAGGAAAACGTCATGGAAACTCTTTATGATTTCTTTGCAAAGCCCACAGATCCCAAGCGCTACCATGCCATTCGTCTGGCGCTGGCGTCTCCCGAGCAAATCCGAAAATGGTCTCATGGGGAGATCAAAAAACCGGAAACCATTAATTATCGGACCTTCAAGCCGGAGCGTGACGGTCTTTTCTGCGCAAAGATTTTTGGCCCCACCAAGGACTATGAGTGCAACTGTGGCAAGTATAAACGGATGAAACATCGCGGCGTGATCTGCGAAAAATGCGGTGTGGAGGTCATCCAGTCCAAGGTGCGAAGAGAGCGCATGGCCCATATCGAACTGGCCACCCCGGTATCGCATATCTGGTTTTTAAAGAGCCTGCCGAGCAAGATCGGCAATTTGTTGGACCTGACCCTTAAAAATATGGAAAAGGTCCTTTATTTCGACAGTTATATCGTGCTGGATCCCAAGGACACGCCCCTGACCCGGGGCCAGTTGCTGTCCGATGATAAATATCAGGAGGCCATAGAGACCTTCGGTGATAAGTTTGAGGCGGGCATCGGCGCTGAGGCCGTCAAGACCCTGCTGGAAAGCATCAACCTGGATGAACTATACAGCCAGCTGCGCACGGACATCCGAGAGACCGGATCGGTGGCCAAGCGGCAGAAACTGGCCAAGCGTTTGAAGATCGTGGATGCTTTTCGGCGCTCCGGGATTGATCCGGTCTGGATGATTATGGATGTGATTCCAGTGCTGCCGCCCGATCTGCGTCCCCTGGTACCGTTGGAAGGCGGCCGTTTCGCCACCTCCGATCTTAATGATCTTTACCGGCGGGTGATCAATCGCAACAACCGCCTCAAACGCCTGATCGATCTCAAGGCGCCCGATATCATCGTGCGTAATGAAAAACGCATGCTGCAGGAGTCCGTTGACGTACTTTTCGACAATGGACGGCATGGCCGGGTTATTACCGGTACCAACAAGCGGCCGCTGAAATCACTCAGCGACACCCTTAAGGGCAAACAGGGACGGTTTCGCCAGAATCTGCTGGGAAAACGGGTGGATTACTCGGGACGGACCGTGATCACGGTGGGTCCGGATTTGAGGCTTCACCAATGCGGATTGCCCAAGAAGATGGCCTTGGAACTGTTCAAACCCTTTGTTTATTATCGCCTTGAACAGAAAGGCCTGGTTTCGACAGTCAAAAGTGCCAAGAAAATGGTCGAACGTGAAATTCCGGAAGTCTGGGACACCCTGGACGAAGTCGTCAAGGAATATCCGGTGATGCTCAACCGGGCGCCAACCCTGCATCGCCTGGGCATCCAGGCCTTTGAGCCGACACTCATCGAGGGCAAGGCCCTGCAGTTGCATCCGCTGGTTTGTACCGCGTTTAATGCCGACTTTGACGGCGATCAGATGGCCGTGCACGTTCCGCTGTCGGTGGAAGCACAGATTGAGGCCCGGGTGTTGATGCTGTCGAGCAACAACATCCTTTCACCCGCCAACGGCAGCCCCATCATTGTTCCGAGCCAGGATATCGTACTGGGCATCTATTACATGACCCGCAGCATCACCCGGAGAAAAGGCGAAGGCAAAATATTCGCCAATCCCGAGGAAGTGCGCATGGCCTACGATGCCCAGGCGGTGGACCTGCATACCCGGATAACGCTGAGGATGTATGGGAAACGCCATGATACCTCCGTGGGCAGGGTGCTGCTGTGGGAAATCATACCCAAAGTCGACATTATGGAGTTGCGGCGCATTACCGTACCCAGCGAAGAAGAGGCTCAGCAGGTTCTGGAACAGCTCAATGCCGGCAGCCCTTTTGTCGAACTGGTGGCCAAATTCTCCCAGGCCCCCGACAAGGACAGTGGGGGACTGGTCGGGAAGTTGACATTCAATGAGTTCAAGGGGGTTTTCGGCTGTGAAGATGCTGATGTCGAAGCGCTGTATTCCTTGCACACGGGCGAGCACAGCACCAGCATACTGCGCACCGATGAAGGGTATCATCTGTTCGAGGTGGTGGATAAAAAGCCGGCCATCGAATTTGATATTGTCAACCATGTAATGGATAAAAAACGATTGCGGGAGTTGGTCGATTATGTGTATCGCAATCTGGGCGCCAAGGCGACGGTCATTTTGTCCGACCGGCTCAAAGACCTGGGGTACAAATATTCCACCCGGGGCGGGTTGTCTATTTCCATTGATGCGATGATCACCCCGGAAGGCAAACAGAAAATTTTGCAAAAAGCTGAAAAGCAGGTGGCGGAAATTATCCGGCAGTATACCGAGGGATTGATTACCCAGGGGGAAAAATACAACAAAGTGGTGGATATCTGGGCCAAGGCAACCGATGATGTGGCCAACGAAATGATGGATGCCATGAAGACCGCCCCGATCTTTGACAAGCAGGGCAAACCCGTGCTGGACGAAAAAGGTCGGCCGGTTATCGAGGAGAGTTTCAACCCCATTTATATGATGGCCGATTCCGGTGCCCGGGGCAGCAAGGACCAGATGCGCCAGTTGGCCGGCATGCGCGGTCTGATGGCCAAACCTTCCGGCGAGATCATCGAAACTCCCATTGTCGCCAATTTTCGCGAAGGCCTGTCGGTGCTGCAGTACTTTATTTCGACCCACGGGGCGCGCAA
>JAOZPY010000264.1 GCA_029932495.1 Desulfobacterales bacterium | reverse complement strand
TTAATATTTAAGATGTGACCCTAAAGGAGACGGCATGAAAATTATTGGTCTTTTAGGTGGTATGAGCTGGGAAAGCACGCTTGGCTACTATCGCGCGATAAACGAAGGTGTAAAAAAGGCCCTTGGAGGCCTTCATTCTGCCAGGCTTGTGCTCTACAGCGTCGACTTCGATCCAATTGAAAAATTACAACACGATGGTGACTGGGAAGGTACCGCAAAAATACTTTCACAGGCGGCCTTGCGTGTTCAATCCGCAGGCGCCGATTTTTTGGTCATCTGCACCAACACGATGCACAAGATTGCCCCTCAGATAGAAGCAGTGCTCGCAATACCTTTATTGCATATAGCCGATGCTACAGCAGAAGTTCTTGTGCAAAACGGCATCAGCAAGGTGGGCTTGCTGGGCACCGCATTCACGATGGAACAGGATTTTTATAAAGGCCGATTGATTCAGCAATATGGGCTCAACGTTTTGGTGCCTGACGATGAAGATCGGAAAATTGTTCACAGGGTCATCTATCAGGAGCTGTGCTTGGGAAAACTGAAATCCGATTCTAAAGCTGAATACTTGCGCATCATCGATTCACTCGCCAGGCAAGGGGCCGAAGGCGTCATTCTTGGATGTACCGAAATTGGAATGCTGGTAAGCCAGCAAGATACGGATGTAAAACTATTCGATACCACCGCCATTCATGCCGATAAGGCCGTGGAATATGCGCTATAGCCGCATGCGCTCCAGTCGCAATAAATGTCGCGATTAGAAAGGAATTTTTATGCAATTACAGGAAGCTGTCTTGGGACGCCGAAGTGTTCGTAAATTTTTATCAAAGCCTGTAGCCGAAGAGATTATCAGCGATATCATCGCTAAATCCCTCTGGGCGCCTTCCTGGGGAAATACCCAACCGTGGGAGATTATTGTCGCCACCGGCAAGCCCTTGCAGGAGTTTAAAAAACGCAACCGGGCAGCATTGTTGGAAGGCAAAGCGCCTCAGCCGGACATCGCCATGCCTGAAATATGGCCGCCAAGCAACAAGAAAAGATACGTAGACCTGGGAAAAAGCGTTTTGCAGGCGCTGTCGATCGCCCGGGAGGACACCCAGGCGCGGACCGAGCACTTCGCCCGGATGTTTTATCTCTTCGATGCGCCGGCGGTGGTTATTTTCGCTGTCGACAGAGCGCTTTTGCTGGAATATGCCATGCTGGACATCGGCATTATTCTGCAGACCTTCTGCCTGCTGGCTCATGATAGCGGGCTGGGCACCTGTATTATGGCCGCCATCGTAAGTTATCCGCAAATTGCCCGGCAGGTTCTGGCCATCGATGAAAACAAGCGTCTGGTGATGGGAGCGGCCTTTGGATGGCCGGATCCGGATGCACCCATAAATTCATTTGCCAGGTCCCGGGGAAAATTCGAAGAATTTGTGCGCTGGGTTCGTTAACGGATAACTCCCTGCGCTTGGTTCACTCCTCCAGTGCCTGGCCGATAAAGTCGGTAATGCGCTTGTTGGCCCGGTCAGCGACTTTGAGTGGGAAAAAGTTGAAGCCGTGAATTGCTCCCGGGTATACATCCAGTTGCGCGGGGTTCCCCGCTGATACCCAGCGGCTATACATAAACAGGGAGTCGTCCAGCAGCGGATCCAGGGTGCCGACGGTGAAAAAGGCCGGCGGCAGACCGCTCAGGTCTGCATATAACGGGGAGACGTCCGGATCGTCATATTTGTCTTCTGATACGTAGTGGGCATGAAACCACTGCATGAGCGGTGTGGTCAGGACCAGGGGCCGCTCCCCCCACCGCCGGCAGCTCGGGGTCAATGCCAGGTCAAAAACACCGTAGCTGAGAACTGCGCCGCGAAATCCGGTAAATCCATGGTGGTCACGCATGCGCAGCAGTGTCGCTGCTGCAAGATTGGCCCCCGCCGACTCTCCGCCGATGACCAGCGAGTCGGTGCCGAATTCGACTGCGGCCTGTTCAGCCAGCCAGACGGCAACCGCCTCACAATCGTCCGGGGCGGCGGGATATGGATTTTCCGGTGCCAGGCGGTAGTCCACGCTGATGGCCACCACCTGGCATGCTTTTGCGATCGAGGCAATGTGTTCGTCATAATAGTGCGCGCGGTTGAGCACGAATCCCCCACCATGGATATGAAGGTACACGCCATCTGCCTCACCGGGGTTGTATATCCGCACCTCAACATCTCCGTCCGGTCCCTTGATGCGTCGCACTTTGACTTCATCCAGGATTTTGAATGCTCCCCAGATCCCGGCTCCCTGTTCGCGTGCATCCCGGAGAACCTGGGGCGGAAGGGTATGCACCGGCGGCATTTCGGCAAAGGTTTTTTCAACTTGGGCGTTCAATTGCTCCATTTCAGGGTCAGATTGAGAAGATTGAAACATGCTTGGATCCAGACCGGCAATAACGGACATAGTCCCCCCTCTTTTTTGATCGGCGTTTAATACTACGGGAAAGATCCTGTGAAATTCAGCTGCAATTTACCTTGGGCAGACGCTTTCCTTATAGGGGTTCATAATAAAAAAGGCAAGTTAAAAAGCCAGATCCCGGTGCAGTGGTCATCCGAGCGATTCGATGGATTTTGGCCGCTCAAAGCGATGCAACTTGACAGGGGGTGACACTTCTCCTATTTTATCTTCCCGATAGCGATAAAATGCGATGGAATTGAAGCCTTGATTGTACTCATTGCAGCCAACGGTCAGTTGAAAGGAGGAGGGCAGTGCTTGAATTTGATATTCCGGGTTTTGGAAAGCTGACATTAGTACATCTGGTCCTGGATTATAACGGTACCATTGCCTGTGACGGTAAGCTGTTGCCCGGGGTGAAGCAAGCACTGTCCGTGCTGGCGCAAAAGCTTGCCATCCATGTTTTGACCGCCGACACCTTTGGCAGCGCACATTCTTTTCTTGCCGGGATACCCTGTAAAGTCTCGATTATTGACAATCAAGACCAGGAGATTGGCAAACTGGATTATGTCAGGAAAATAGGAGCTGCCCAGACCGTCTGCATCGGCAACGGCCGCAATGACCGCCTGATGCTGCAAGCGGCCGCCCTGGGCATAGCGGTTGTACTCGAAGAAGGGGCGGCAGCACCAACCGTGATGGCAGCCGATATCGTGTGCACACGGATTGTCGCGGCACTCGATTTGTTGAGAAATCCTTTGAGATTGACAGCTACCTTGCGGTCATAATGTTTCAGGCGGCAATCATTGCTTGTAGCCGATCTGGCGCAACAGGTCTTTTCGTGTCTGAATGTCGTTTTCGGTTTCAATTCCCCTGGAGGCGAACCCGTCAATAACGCCCAGAATTCCCCGGCCCTGATCGGTTTCGGCGACAATGACCTGTACCGGGTTTGCCGTGGCGCAAAAAATGCGGCACACTTCCGACACATTTTTGACGGCATTTAAAATATTGACCGGAAACATGTCTTTCATGAAAATGATAAAACTGTGCCCGGCCGAAAGGCTGTAAGCGTTTTTTTTGGCCAGCTCGCGCATTTCATCGTCGGTGCCGGTATGCCGGACCAGGCAGACATCCGAGGCTTCGCAGAAGGCCAGACCGAATTTGGCCATGGGAACCGTCGTTACAACAGCTTCATAAATATCTTCCACGGTTTTGATAAAATGCGAATGGCCCAAAATCATGTTGAGGCCGTCCGGGTTTTCAATTTCAAGCGTTTTTATCTCCATATCGCCTCCCATCCCGAGCCCTGATCGGGTACGTGTTTTCATGGCTTGCAAAAAAAATGCTTAAAGATAAAAAAAAGACTTGATTTGTGTTTTCAGGCTTGCTAAATGCCCTCACTTATAGTGTTAGGAATGCAGAATGCGTGATGTGCTTGATCTTTGTAAATGATTACGATTTATCGGGTTTATTCACTTAGCCTGAGCCGCATACCCAGGACATGTGCGAGTAAATGTAGCCTCCCACTGCTGCGGCTCAGGCTTTTTTTATCCGCCGATAGCGCTCATCCGGCCATTGACCCGCAACGAGTTACCGATACCCAGATTGTGGTCGGAGGGTTTGTGGCGCACGGCTTTTAGGAAAATTTCAGCCAGTTGTTCATCCGAGCACCCGCTTCTCAGGGGGCCCTTGATATCCTCGTGGCGGTCGGATAAGAGGCAGGGCCGAAGCTGTCCGCTGGCGGTCAGCCGCAGGCGATTGCAGCGGTCGCAGAAATGTTGACTCAAGGCGTGAATAAAGCCGACCTCACCTTTGGCGCCCTCAAAGCGATAGCGCTGGGCCGGACCGTCGTTTGCTGAGTTGCGCACTGAAATGAGCTGCCCCAGTTCATTGCAGATGCGCTTTTTGATTTCCGGGGCCAGCAGCAGCGGTCCGTTGCCCAACTGGGACTCACCGATGGGCATATATTCAATGAAACGGATGTGCAAAGGATAATCGAAAGACAGCCGTGCCATGTCCGTCAGTTCATCATCATTGATCCCGTCAAGGGCCACAACGTTGAGCTTGATCGGGTGAAACCCCATTTCCAGTGCTTTTTCAATGCCCTGCCAGATCTGGTCGAAAAGGTCAAAACCTGTAATCTGTTCATATTTTTTACGGTTGAGGGTATCCAGGCTGATATTGATGCGCCGGATGCCGGCGGCTTTAATCTTTTCCAGGTTGTCTTTTAAGCTCACCCCGTTGGTGGTCAGCGAAAGATCCGTGAGTCCATCCAGCACACTGAGTTGGTGCAAAAATCCATAAACGCCTTTTCTCACCAGCGGTTCTCCCCCTGTTACCCGAATTTTTGAAATTCCCAGCTTAATCCCCACGCGTACAATCCGTAAAATCTCTTCATATTTTAAAAT
>JAOZPY010000263.1 GCA_029932495.1 Desulfobacterales bacterium | reverse complement strand
ACCTATGCCAAAATTTATACGCAAAACCCGCACATTGCCCGGCATTTCATCTACCAGGACAAGGGCGAAATCTTCGGCCATATGGCGATGATCCGGTTTTATGAAAGGGCCTGGATGATCCACCATCATGCTGCCAGAAAATCAGCGCTAAACAAAGCGGGGCTGGTGGTGCTTGATCAAATCGGACGCATGATCAATGATTCCCACCGCCTGCATTCCCTGCACATGGATTACATGATGTGCTATTACCGACCGGACAACAAATTCCCGCGTCGGGTTTTTGGCGGTGCTGCCAAAAGCATTGATGATCCCAGGGGGTGTTCCCTGGACGGCTTTGCCTATTTACATTTTAACCGTGTATCCGCTGCCGGGATACAATTGCCCGATGGCTGGAGGATCAACGCCGCCACGGTTGACGATCTGCTGGAGCTGAAAGGATTTTATGACCAGCTGTCCGGCGGGTTGATGCTCGAGGCCCTGGATTTGACGCCGGAAAAAGCAGATTGCAATGACCTGAGCCGGGAATACCGCAAGCTGGGATTGACCCGGGATCGTCAGCTATATGCGATGAAAAAAAACGGGCAGCTGGTTGCTGTTTTTCTGGTCAACATTTCCGATGTGGGCTTAAATCTGTCGGATATCACCAATTGTATCAAAATTTTCACGACCAATTGCGAACAGATGAATCCGGCCATCCTGCAAGCCGCCATTTTCGAGGTGGCGCAGCTCAGCGGGAAAGATGATTTTCCCGTACTGCTCTACCCGACAGCGGTTGCCGAGGATTGCGGAATTGCCTACGAGAAAATATACAACCTCTGGATATGCAGCCTTGAGTACTCAGACGCGTATTTTCGTTATCTTAAACGCCTGTTGAGATTTATCTGAAAACATTCTGCCCCCGTGCGGTGTCTAATCTAGCCTTGCCCCAACGCGTTGATCCCTTTTATTTTGATGAAAGCGGGTCGGATAATCCTGGTAGTAATGAGAATTTTTCCAGCCCTTTTTAAGCGCCTGGTTAAACTTGTAGGCCGCTATAAAATTAGCCGCATTGCGCAGGTGCAACAGGGATTTGAGAATTCGATAGGGGTAGTTGGGAAACGAATAAATGTGGCGCTTGATGTAATTGTCGCCGGTGTAAATGGTATCCGTTGACACCCCTTCAGGCTGGTGAACCATATAGGAAAAGCGGTATTTTTCCCAGTCAACGGGAAAGTCGCGATAGACAATGCGCTTTTCATTTTCCAGGCGTTGCATCAACCCGGTGCCGGGCAGCGGGGTCAGCAGTGTCAGCTGGACGATATCGATTCCTGAGCTGACCAGAAACCGGGCGAGCTGCTGATAGTAAGCAGCGGATTCGTGGTCATTGCCCAGGATGAACGCTCCGTAAACAGCGATGCCGTATTTATGAAAGGTGTCGACCACGTGCTTGTAGTTGGGCACCCCCATTTTGATGTTGATGCCCTTTTTCATTTTTTTCAGCGTGTCCCGGGAGATAGTTTCAAACCCGATGAAGGCAAACATGCAGCCTGCCTGGGCGGCTTTTTGAACGACAGCCTCATCTTCGGTGGCATTGATTGATGTTTGCATCCACCAGCGTTTATTGAGCTTGCGCTCGATCATGCCCTCGAACAGCTCAAGGGCCCGCTCTTTGTCGCTCCGGCTGTAACCGATCAGGTTGTCATCTACAAATGCAATGTATCGGCCCGGGATGGATACCAGTTCGCTGAGCACATCGGCAACCGCCCGCTGACGAAATTCACGGCCAAGGTATCTTGATACCGAGCAGAAGTCGCAGTTGAACGGGCAGCCGCGTGAGGTCTGCACCGAGTGCCAGAAGTAATCTGGATGCAGTAAATCGCGCCGGGGCAGCACGTCGAATTTTGCCAGATTGATCCGCGGACCGGAATATTTTTTTTCAAGACGGTTGTTTTCAAAATCTTTTAGCACCTGCGGCCAGATGCCTTCAACTTCACCAGTCACTACGCTGTCAGCATGCTGCAGAACTTCTTCGGCCAGCATGGAGGCGTGGATGCCGCCGATGATTACTTTGATGTTGCGCCGGCGGTACATGTGTGCAATTTCATAGGCCCGGTTGATATTGGTCGTAAAGGCTGTAATGCCCACCAGGTCGGCTGGCTCGAATTGGAATTCGGTCATATTTTCATCAGCAATGCGAATCTTCCAGCCGGAGGGTGTAACCGCGGCGACATAGGCCAGGCCTAAGGGGGCGAAGGTGGAAAAACGGCTTAGCAGCAATCCGCTTCGACGGCGCACGGGGTTTATCAACAACAATTTTTTCATGGCAAAATCTTAGCTGAGTTGGGCTGGACTGATTATATCAGGGTAAAGCCTATCCGTTAACCAATTGGTTTTGAACCCCGGCAGGCAATCAGCGGTGTGTAAGTGAACACCCGGGGGTCGCGGAAGAAAATCTTGAATTCTTCCAGAAAGTCGTCAAAGTTGCCGCCGTATTCCTCAAACGGATACCCTGAGTTGCTGCCGGCAAGCTCTGCTTTTTTCATCCAGTTGAATTTTTCATGCTCTTTGAGCGAGCCGAAAATTAAATTGTGCGGGTTGACATCCACGTCGATATCCTGGTAGCCCAGGTCATAAAGGAAGGAATAAAGCTTGATGCCTGCATAGGGGTCAAAGTTGAAGTTTTCTTCCAGGCATTTCATAACGCCCAAGGTGGCCTGGCTGAGCCGTGCGGGAAGTCCGAAATAGCGCAGGCAGTTGCAATCCAGGTCAATCAGGCAGATAATGCCACCGGGCTTCAAATTTTTCGAAATGTTTTCGACAATTTCGAAGCTGCCGTTGAGGTAGTATTCGAGCACAAACCGCACCCAGATAAAATCAAAGCTTCCCAGGTGGTCAAGGGGCTGCCGGATATCGTCGACATGGTACTCAATGCCGGCGGCGCTGTAATGGGTCTTGGCATAGGCAATGCGTTGTTTGGCGATATCAACGCCGATGACCTGCCCGCCGGGCTGGGCCAGGTGGTTTAAATGAAAAGTGGTTTTGCCGGCCCCGCAGCCCAAATCGGCAACCCGCATGCCGGGCTGAATTCCCGCCCACCGGGCCTGCCGTTCGACAACAGCGCCATCGGTTTTTACATCCAAGCGCAGGGCCTCGTCGTCATTTTCCATCAGATATCCGCGATGTTGCGCCATGCCGACTCCTGTTGTGCATTTAGCCCTGAAATGGATGGATAACTGCAAAAACCATGATGAAAATTATATGATGGCCGCGATTTTGTCAATGGGCGATCCAATTACGGTTTCATTATTTTGCCGATTCCGGCGACAATCTGCTTGAAAATGTTGTGAGTGCCTGATAACTGATCATAAAAATAGAATTTAAGCGTTTGAAAGGGGTGAAGATGCGTTTAGAATTTGAGACGCTGAATTCTACTGGAAAACAATGGGGAAAGGCGGTTGCTATGATGAACGAACCAATAAAACCCGGCGACAACGATGACGAAAAAGAGATGAGCTTTGCCGAGATGCTCGACGCTTACAGCCCCGGGGCGAGCATTGATATCAGCATTGGAGATAAGATTCGCGGCAAAATTGTCTCCATCGGCCGGGATGCCGTTTTTGTCGATACCGGCACTAAAATCGACGGAATCGTGGACAAAGCCGAATTGCTGGATGACGATCAGCAGATGACCCTTGCCGAAGGAGATGAACTGGAGCTGTATGTTGTGGCTCTGAGCGATGAGGAAATCAAGCTGTCAAAGGCCGTGTCGGGCATCGGCGGATTTAACATGCTCAAAGAAGCCTATGAAAAACAGGTTCCCATCGAGGGCAAAGTTCTGGAAACATGCAAGGGCGGATTCCGCGTAGAAGTATTGCAGCGCAAAGCCTTCTGCCCGGTAAGCCAGATGGACATCAATTATGTTGAGCAGGGCGCCGAGTATGTCGGTCAGACGTTGACATTTTTAATTTTAAAATTTGAGGAGCGGGGCCGTAATATTGTTTTGTCGCGGCGGGCGCTGCTCGCCCGGGAGCAGGAAAAGGTCCGCAAACAGTTTTATGAAACCCTGACGCTTGACGCGGTGATGGATGGCACGGTCAGTCGGATCATGCCTTATGGCGTGTTTGTGAGCCTGGCTGACGGCGTGGAGGGCATGGTTCACGTTTCCGAGCTGAGCTGGTCGAAAACCGCTGATCCGCAAGCTGTGACCGCTGTCGGTGATCGCGTGCAGGTCAAGGTCATCGGCGTCGAACCCGGACCCCGGCCGGGGGTGCTCAAAATCGCCCTGTCCATGAAGCAACTGTCCGAAGATCCCTGGCTGCACGTCAGCGATAATTTTCACGAAGGATATAAGCTGCGGGGGCGGGTGACCCGCCTGGCGGATTTCGGTGCCTTTGTGGAGGTGGCGCCCGGCATTGAGGGGTTGGTGCACATCAGTGAAATGAGCTATAAAAAACGCGTGATCAAGCCGCAAGATGTCGTCAGCCCCGGTGAGGACGTATCGGTGATGGTCAAGCAGGTCGATGCCGACAAAAAGCGACTGTCGCTGAGCATCCGCGATGCCGAGGGGGATCCCTGGATCGATGTGGTCGAAAAATATTCTGCCGGCCAGGCGCTGGAGGGTCGTCTGGAGAAAAAGGAAAAATTCGGCTATTTTGTCACCCTGGAACCCGGGGTGACCGGTTTGTTGCCGAAATCCAATCTTGCCCGGCTGCAGGGGGCATCACAGCTTGAAAAGCTCAAGCCGGGGGATGCGATTCCGGTGATCGTTGAAGCTGTCAATGCGCCGGAAAGAAGAATTACCCTGGCGCCCGGCAACACCGCTGATGAGCGCAACTGGCAGAGTTTTGCCG
>JAOZPY010000262.1 GCA_029932495.1 Desulfobacterales bacterium | reverse complement strand
ATTGTGTCACCGAACTCGGCTCCCATGAAGCGACTCAAGGATGAGGCCCGGGACGAAAGGCGGCTGATCGATGCCACTCACGGCCGCAGAACGCGCTCCATTATTATCATGGACAGCAATCACGTGGTCCTGTCGGCCATTCAGGCTGAAACCATATCCCAGCGGTATGCCGCTATCAAAGAGTCCTCCTGACCTGACATGCAGCAACGGCCATTGAAAACGGCCTGCTCCGAGGCCGCTCCCGGCGCAAAACGCAAAAAAGGCCTTGTGTTTATCATTTCAGCACCATCCGGGGCTGGCAAGACGACTCTGTGCCGTGCCGTGCGGGATCGTTTTGCCGACCTGCAGTACTCGGTTTCGTACACCACCCGCTCGCCGCGCAGCGGAGAGCAAAACGGCGTTGATTACCATTTTATCACTGCCCGGGAATTTGAAAATGGCATACAATCCGGCCGATGGGCCGAATGGGCCCGGGTGCATGGAAATTATTACGGTACATCGGCCGCGTTTCTGGACAAGACGCGGGCCGCCGGCCGCGATATCGTTTTGGACATCGATGTTGAGGGCACCCGGCAGATTCTGAAACGCTATCCGGACAGCATCACCATTTTTGTGATGCCGCCTTCCATGGAGGTTCTTAGACAACGCCTGGAGGATAGGGGCACTGACAGTGCGGAGGTCATCGCTGTGCGCCTGAAAAATGCCGAAAATGAGATGGCTCAAAAGGGCCTGTACCGTCACATCATCGTCAATGACCGGCTGCCGCAGGCAGTGGCAGAGCTGATTGCTGTTTTTGAGAAATACCGCTCGTGAAAAGTGAAATTCTTTACGGCATTCATCCGGTGTATGAAGCACTGAAGGCCAATCGTCGGCAGATACATGAAGTGTATCTGGTTGCCCGGAAAAAATCCGAACGCCTGTTGCGTATTCAATCCTTGGCAACCTCCAGAGGCGTGGCATTCAAGAACATCGCTGCGGCTGATATCCAGGATCTTGCCGGAACGCCTGCCCACCAAGGGGTTGCCGCCCGGGTCAGCCCTTATGCAGTAACTTCACTGGCGCAGTTGCTGCAGACGGCATCGGCCAAAGGGCCGGTCCCGTTTGTGCTGGTGCTTGACACCATCCAGGATCCCCAGAATCTGGGCGCCATTATCCGCACGGCCCTTTGTGTGGGAGTTGACGGCGTTGTGATACCAAAAGACCGCTGTGCATCGCCGACACCGGCTGTTTCAAGTGCCTCTGCCGGTGCGCTGGAGCATATCCGACTGGCACGTGTTACCAACCTGGTGCAGGGCTTTAAGCAAATCAAACGAAGCGGGCTGTGGATTGCCGGCCTTGAAAAAAATGCAGCCGCTTCCATTTACGACACGGATCTGAGCTTGCCGCTGGCCGTGGTGCTGGGAGCAGAGCAGAAGGGCATCCGGCCCCTGGTGAGGAAAAACTGCGACTTGCTTGTTTCCATTCCCCAATGCGGACCGGTGGATTCGCTCAATGTGTCCGCAGCGGCTGCCGTGGTGCTGTATGAAGCCGTGCGGCAGCGGGGGATGACAAGAATAAAAGATGAACGTCGAACATCGAATGTTGAACATCGATCGCCCAATGGGGGAAGATAGTGACCATTGAACATCCAGCAAAGCAGTGGAGATTAAAGCGCGACACGGCGGATCTGAAATTAAAATGGGGTTGTTGAAACGGCTGTACCGGATTGCCCATGAGACGATTTTTCCCGGCAGATGCCTGGTGTGCGGCTGTTTTTTCAAGCGGCCGAATCGGGCGCTTGAATCCGGCAGGGGTGTTGTTGGTGCCCTGGGAGTCGCGTTGTGTGCGGCCTGTCTGAAACAGATAACACAGGTGGAATCTCCCATGTGCAGCATCTGCGGGCTGCC
This sequence comes from Desulfobacterales bacterium, assembly GCA_029932495.1. GTDB lineage: Bacteria > Desulfobacterota > Desulfobacteria > Desulfobacterales > JAFDCJ01 > JAFDCJ01. Next base: position 2,947 of record JAOZPY010000262.1, on the reverse strand, counting down.
GTTTGCCAGCCGACAGGGACCGGATCACGCCTGCGAAAAGTGTATCCGCACTCCCGGTTTTTTTTCAATGGCCCGCTCCGCCCTGGTGTATGACCGGGTCCTTAAACGGGCCATTCATTGTTTTAAGTACCGGGGGCAAACCGAACTGGCCGCCCCCCTGGGTAAGATATTGCTGGCGGCTTTTCAACGTTACTGGGATTCGCAGGGCATTGACCTGGTGGCGCCGGTTCCGCTGCACCCGAAGCGGATGCGCAAGCGGGGGTTCAATCAGGCGTATGTGCTACTGCGTCGCTGGGGGTTGCCAACGGCACGGCGGCCGGCTGAGCGCTGTGGACCGGTGCTTCAGCGCGACCTGCTCATCCGGATTCGCTATACGGCTCCGCAGACCACATTGAATCGGCGCCAGCGGGCGGAAAATATAAAAGATGCCTTTGCACTTACCGATTGCGACAGCATACGGGACAGGACGATTCTGTTGGTTGATGATGTGTATACTAGCGGGGCGACGGCAGGCGAATGTGCCCGCCTGCTGCTGGGCAACGGGGCACGGCGGGTCGATATCCTCACCCTGGCCCGGGCGGTTCTGCCTGCTTGAGGAAAGAAATGAAAGAGTTGGCCAAGATAACAACGGTTAAAAAATTGACCGGCGAACTGGAACGCAGGCGTGCTGCCGGCCAGAAAATTGTGTTTACCAACGGGTGTTTTGATCTGCTGCATGTGGGGCACGTGCGCTATCTTGCCGGCGCCCGTGCAAAGGGGGATCTGCTGGTCGTCGGTTTGAACAGCGACGAATCGGTTCGCTGTATCAAGGGGGACAAACGGCCGATCGTCGAAGCGCATCAGCGGGCCGAAGTGTTGGCCGGCCTTTGGTGCGTGGATTACGTGGTAATTTTCAGCGAGCCGGATCCGCTGAATATAATTAAAGCATTAAAACCCCATGTGCTGGTCAAGGGCGGGGACTGGCCGGAGGATGAAATCGTAGGGGCTGATTTCGTAAAATCAAACGGCGGCAGTGTGCAGCGTGTCCCACTGGTGAGCGGAGCTTCCACCAGCGGGATTATTCAGACCATTGTGGAGCGATATGGCAAAGACTGAGCGGTTGACGACAATGGTTCGAAACGGGGTCTCTTTTTTCCAGTTCAGCCGCCTGGCGGCATTTGAGGCCATCGACCACGCCGTTTTTACGCGCCACGGCGGATGCAGCCAACCGCCATTTGACAGCCTGAATGTAACTTACGGACTGGGAGATGAAGATCTTTCAGTGGCGTGTAACCGGCAACGGGTGGCCCGTGCCCTGGGCGGGCATAAACTCGTTTTCGTTCGTCAGGTTCATGGAACCGGTGTGGTGCAGATCCAGGCCCGGGACACGGAGCCAACCAGCGGAGCGGAGGGCAGTGTGCCGGTGGGCGATGCCCTGGTGACCGATCAGGTCGGACAATTTCTCGTCATCCAGGTTGCCGACTGTCAAAGCGTGCTGCTGTATGAGCCTGTGCGGCAGGTCATCGCCAACGTGCACAGCGGCTGGCGGGGAAGTGTTCATAACATTATCGGTCTAACCGTTGGGGTGATGGCTGAACAATTCAAGTGTGATCCGGCGCGGATTCAGGCCGCTATCGGGCCTTCCCTGGGGCCCTGCTGTGCGGAATTCATTCACTACCGAAAGGAGATCCCGGAATCTTTATGGCGTTACCGGGATGCGGGGGTCCATTTTGATTTTTGGTCCTTAAGCTGCGATCAGCTGGTGCAGGCCGGTGTTTTGCAGGCAAACATCGAGGTCAGCCGGCTGTGCACCCGCTGTCGCACGGATTTGTTTTTTTCCTACCGCGGCGAAGGTGCCACGGGCCGATTCGCAGTGGTCATCGGGCTTAAAAAACTTTAATCATGCTCCAACATTTAGCGACCGTGCTATGGAACAAAAAGGCCGGGCCGGGTTATTACCGGATCGGGTTGCGCTGCCCCGGGAATTTCAGCGCGGCGGTGCCGGGCCAGTTTGTCATGCTGCGTCTTGTTCGGCGGCTGGATCCGGTGCTGCGTCGGCCTTTTTCAATTCATAATCTGGTCATGCATGGCGGGCAGGCCAACGGCATTGAACTGTTGTATCAGGTGGTGGGAAAGGCCACGACCCTGCTCAGTCAGCTGAAAACCGGCGACCGGGTGGATATCCTGGGCCCCCTGGGCCGGGGGTTCCAGCTGCCGTCGGGGGCGAAGAAGGTTTACTTGGCCGCCGGCGGAGTGGGGGTGGCACCGCTTGTTTTTATGGTGTCCTATTTCCGGCGCCGCCCGGTTGATCTATCCCAATGGCATATTTTTCTGGGGGCTAAAAGCCGGGAGGACCTTTTAAGCCTGGATGTTTTTTCCACTCTGAACATCCCGCTGCATATTACCACGGATGATGGCAGCGCCGGGGAGCACTGCCTGGTCACCCATCCACTGGAAACAACTGTTGAACAGAGTCCACCCGACCTGATTTGCGCCTGCGGACCGCCGGCAATGCTTGGCTGCGTGGCCGATATCGCTGAAAGACATGGCATCGCGTGTCAGGTTTCCATTGAAGCCGTCATGGCCTGCGGTATGGGTGCCTGCCTGGGTTGTGCGGTTGCGCGCCGGGGCGAACCGCAAACCTACCTGCATGTTTGTATGGACGGGCCGGTCTTTGATTCCCGACAGCTGAAATGGTAAGGCGGGCTGTGAAAATTCGCCTGATATCCCGGCAGCCGCTGGATGTGATGATAGTTGTCTAAAAATATGCCAATTTGGCATTGACTTGACTTTGATGATATGTTACGAAAATCAACTTCGGTGAATTTGCGTTCATGGCCTTTTGCACCGCTGCCGCGGTACGTGGCCGTCAGCTATGAAAAGAGAAACCAGACGTTACGTCAAGGATCTTGCCTATTTCAGCAGCATCGGGCTGTCGGTTGCCCTGGCCATTTTCATCGGACTGTTC